>NZ_CP104270.1:3040883-3346767 GCF_045277075.1 Seonamhaeicola sp. MEBiC01930
CTCTAATTTCACTAAAAGTTCCGGTATATGTTACCGGGTTACTTCTAGGTGTTCTTCCAATGGGGGATTGGTTAATATCTATAACTTTATCAATATTTTCTAACCCATTAATACTTTTGTAAGGCATCGGTACCTTTACGCCATTAAAATAATGTGCGTTTAAAATAGGGTATAAAGTTTCATTTATTAATGTTGATTTCCCGCTACCCGAAACTCCGGTAACTCCAATCATTTTGCCTAAAGGAAATTTTACTGAAACATTCTTAAGATTATTTCCAGTGCAGCCATCTAGCTCTAAAAACTTGCCATTCCCTTTTCTACGTTTTATAGGTATTTCAATCTCTTTACTACCATTTAAGTAATCTGCGGTTAATGTACTATGCGTTCTTAATTCACTAATATTTCCAGTACTAATTATTTCGCCACCGTGTTTACCTGCCTTTGGCCCAATATCAATGACATAATCTGCACGTTCAATCATGTCTTTGTCATGCTCCACTACAATAACAGAATTACCTATATCTCGAAGCGAAATAAGTGAATTGATTAATTTTTCGTTATCACGCTGATGCAAACCAATACTTGGTTCATCTAGGATATAGAGTACTCCAACTAATTGTGAGCCAATTTGTGTTGCTAGTCTTATACGTTGAGCTTCGCCACCTGAGAGTGATTTTGAGCTTCTATTTAAGGATAAATAGTCTAAACCAACATCAAGCAAAAACTGTAATCTAGATTTAATTTCTTTTAAAACTTCTTCGGCAATTTTTAACTGCTTTTTGGATAAATTTTCATTTAAATTATTAAACCATTTAGCTAAATCAATAATATCAGTATTGGCAAGTTCAGCTATATTCTTATTGTTTATTTTAAAATAAAGAGACTCTCTTTTTAGTCGGCTGCCTTTACATTCTGGACATTTAATTTTGTCCATATAGGTTTTTGCCCATCTTTTTAGAGAAGTAGATTCGGCTGTTTTATATTGGTTTTCAATAAAGTTGGCAACACCTTCAAAATCTATATTGTAGTTTCTTGTTACTCCAAGCGTTTTACTTTCTACAGAGAATTTTTCGTTTCCCCCGTAAAGAATCATGTCTTTGGCTTCCTTAGGAATACCTTTATAGGCATCAGTCAGCTTAAAGTTGAAACGCTGAGCAATATTTTCGAACTGTTTAAAAATCCAACTATTCTTTTCAGGACCATGGGGTGCCAATGCTCCATTCTTAATAGATAAAGTTTGATCTGGGACAATTTTTTTTACATTAACTTGATATAATTCTCCAATTCCATTACAGTTAGTACAGGCGCCTTTAGGAGAATTGAATGAAAAATTATTTGGTTCTGGATTGGGGTAAGAGATGCCCGATGACGGACACATTAAATTTCTACTAAAATAGCGGGCTTTGTTTGTGTCTTGGTCAATTACTAATAAAACATCATCACCATGATACATTGCCGTATTAATGGTTTCTGTTAGTCTTTTATCGTTATCAATAGAATCATTTACAACCAATCTATCGATTACAATTTCAATATCGTGAGTTTTATATCGGTCTAACTTCATACCTTTAACAAGGTCTCGAATTTCACCATCTGTTCTAACTTTAACAAAACCTTGTTTTGCTATTTGCTCAAATAATTCACGGTAATGCCCTTTTCTAGATCTTACAACAGGAGCCAAAATATTTATCCGTTTTCCGTCAAAATCTTTAATTATTAAATCTTTTATTTGCTGGTCACTATAGCTTATCATTTTATCACCAGTATTATAGCTATAAGCATCACTGGCTCTGGCAAATAATAAGCGCATAAAATCATAAATCTCAGTAATCGTACCAACTGTAGAACGAGGCGATTTACTTGTTGTTTTTTGTTCTATGGCAATAACGGGGGATAAACCATCTATTTTATCAACATCAGGTCGCTCTAAACCACCCAAAAATTGTCTGGCATAAGCAGAAAAAGTTTCAATATATCTGCGCTGTCCTTCTGCATAAATGGTATCAAAAGCTAATGACGATTTACCACTTCCTGAAAGCCCGGTTATAACAACAAGTTTTTCTCTAGGTATAGAAACATCAATGTTTTTGAGGTTATGCACTCTAGCGCCTTTAACCTCTATAAAATCGTCAAATTGGCTCATAAATTGGCAAAAGTGCAAAGTTACAATTTTAGTTGTTAATTTTCTGTGAAGATTTATTTCAGTTTTATTATACTTGTGTCTAGAAATTATAAACAAATCACTTATGAAAATATTAGGAATAGGCTCAAGAATAAATCATTCGGAATACGGAAAAGGTGTTATTACCAATGTAACATCACAGTATTACTGGGTGACATTTATTGATAATGGTTTAGAAACTATTGACTTAGATAGTGAATTTGATATTATAGAAGCGGCTTATGACGATGTTGATACTATAAGCTTATTTGATATAGAGTCTAGCTTAGTTAGTATTTTAAAAAAATGGAGTGATGCTAGTGAGATTGTGCCTATTGCAGATAAATATAAAGGAGGAACTCTTATTTTGCAACCGGCTGATGATAACTTGAAACCATATGAATTACCTATTGATAAATTCTTTCATAAAATAACTATGGTTAGAGATAGGTTACGTGTTATGGAACAGCGCATTAATTCTAGTGATTTGGATGAAAAAGGTAAAATAGATTTGCAACAATATATTACAAGAATTTATGGTAGTTTAACTAGTTTTAATATATTATTTAAGTCTAAATCTCACAATTTTGTTGGGCAGAGGAGCAAGTAATAATTGTTTTAATTAACACCTTTAATATCAGTTATTTCTATACCTAAAAGTAAAATTTTATGAAAAGTTGGTAGAGTTACTCCAGTCTTTGTGGTAGTCCAACTTGTCCAGGTAGCTTCTAAGCCATCAATTGGTAATTCAGATGTCCACATTTTAAAACTCTGAGGCTTGTTATTTTCATCTAATTGCCACAAATAGGAACCGCCATTTGGGTGAGTGGTTAAAAGCTGATCGCCATTTTCAGTTTTAACTAATAATCTTTTTACATCTTTATTAAAAACTTGGTATGGCCCAAAAACCCAAAAAGAATCATTTAGATAATATTTCTCTGCTTTATCAATAAGTTCATCAGACAACTCACCATCTACTTTAAAACTGTGTACTGAGGCTTCGTGGTTATTAGGGTCGTTAAAATCTAAGGTTATTTTATATTGTTTCCAGTATACTTCACAAATACCTTTGTTTTTTTTCCAAACATAATGACGTTTATTTTTGAAAGTCCATTCAAAAGTATCAGTTTTTTCATAAGCTCCATAATTTAAGCTATTTAGCATTTTGTCTGCTAATTCATCAGCGTTCTTTCCAGTGATACCATTTGGAAGGTCTTGATTATATTTTAGATATAAAAAAGCATACAATAACAGTGTTGGTAGCGTAATAAAAATTATACTACCGATAATAATTTTAAATATTTTTTTCTGCTTCACTATGAGAATTCAAATTTGCAATCCACAAAACTAAGTTATTAAATACAATTCATTTACTAAAGGAAAAGCCAGTAAAAATAAGAGAATTCCTAAAAGGTCAATTTATTTACACAATATATTATTTATTTCTAAGACAGTTATATCAAATAATTCTTTTTAGCTCCATTTCATTCAACTCATTAAGTTTCTTGTTGGAAAATTTAATTAGTTCATCAAAAAAAGAAGTGAATTCAATTTCAAACTCGGTATAAAACTCTTGAAGTTCAAAAATAGCTTTATTCATGCTAGAACGGTTTTTAGTTCTTCTATTCATTCCATTTAAAACACTTGATATACCTTCAATTGAAGCGTAACTTAATAACCAATTGTCAGTAACCATGTAAGGCAACATTTTTTGAATTCTTAATGGAAGAATTTCATAGTTTTCTTCTAATGTGTCATAAAAATTTTCTACATAATTCTTTAAAGATATTGAGGAATATTTCTCCCAGTTTTTTGCGAGAAAATGATCGTAAAGAATATCTACAATAATGCCAGAATAATGCCCATATTTTTCATGTAATCTTTTAGTACTTATTCTAACAGTTTTATGAGCATCAGTGAAAGTATCTATTTGTCTATGCAACAAAATTCCAATTTGTATTTCTCTAGAGTATTTCTGATAATTTTTCCCCTTAATACCATCGGCAATAAAATTTCCAATAGTTACCAAATGGTTATCTCCTGAAAGATAAATATGTGCTAAATAATTCATATGTGAAATTTACGAATTCCATATAAAAATTGAGGTTTTATCGAATAAATTATTCAGGTAATCAATTTTTAAGTTTTAATTAAAATACAGTGTGAAAAAAATATGTACGTTTGTAAAAATTAGAATCAAAAATTTATGACACTTATAAAATCAATTTCAGGAATTAGAGGAACCATAGGCGGTCCAGCAGGTGATAACTTAACACCCATTGATGCCGTTAAGTTTGCTGCTGCTTATGGAGCATGGTTAAAACAGAACAGAAGCAAAGAAAATTACAGGGTTGTTGTTGGTAGAGATGCTCGTATTTCAGGTAATATGATTCAAAATTTGGTTATGAATACATTAGTAGGACAGGGTATTCATGTTATAAATGTTGGTTTATCTACTACCCCTACTGTTGAAGTTGCTGTGCCAATGGAGCATGCAGATGGAGGAATTATTTTAACAGCAAGTCATAATCCTAAGCAATGGAACGCTTTAAAATTACTTAATGAAAAAGGAGAGTTTCTAGATGCGGATGAGGGTGCTAAAATTTTAGATATTGCAGAAAGTGGTGATATTAATTTTGCTGATGTAGATAATTTAGGGAAGATTACTAAAAATGATGCTTATATTGATTTACATATAATTGAAGTCTTAGATTTACCTTTAGTAACCGTTAAACCTATTGAAGAAGCTAAATTTAGAGTGGTAGTTGATGGTGTAAACTCTAGTGGCGGAATTGCTATTCCATTACTTTTAGAAAGATTGGGTGTAGATGTTATTAAATTACATTGTGAACCAAATGGGCATTTTCCGCATAATCCAGAGCCATTGAAAGAACACTTAACAGATTTATCAGAAGCTGTTAAAAAACATAAGGCTGATTTTGGTATTGTTGTAGACCCGGATGTTGATAGATTAGCTTTTATGGATGAAAATGGAGAAATGTTTGGAGAAGAATATACATTGGTGGCTTGTGCAGATTATGTTTTAAGTAGAACACCGGGTAATACAGTAAGTAATATGAGTTCTACCAGAGCATTAAGAGATATTACAGAAAAGCATGGCGGAACTTATGAAGCGAGTGCTGTTGGTGAGGTTAATGTGGTTAAGCTCATGAAAAAAAATAAGGTAGTAATAGGAGGTGAAGGTAATGGTGGTATTATTTACCCAGAATCTCATTATGGTCGTGATGCTTTAGTTGGGGTTGCCTTGTTTTTAAGTTTACTTGCTGATAAGAATATTTCTGTTAGTGAATTAAGAAAAACATATCCTAACTATTTTATGAGTAAAAAGAAAATTCAATTAACACCAGGTTTAGATGTTGATGCAATTTTGAAAGCAATGGAGACAAGGTATCAAAATGAACAATTAACTACAATTGACGGTGTTAAAATAGATTTTTCAGAAAGTTGGGTGCACTTACGTAAAAGTAATACTGAGCCTATTATAAGAATTTATACCGAGGCAAAATCTCAAGATGAAGCAGATGCATTAGCTGATAAGTTTATTGATGAAATTACAGCTATAGCACAAGCTTAAGAAGGTTTTTTGTCTTTGTGTTTCCAGCGTTTATGCGTCCAAAAATAGTATTCAGGCGCATGATATATTTGTTTTTCAACCTCTTTTAAAAACAAGTCTGTGATTTCAAAGTCATTATAAGCTTTTGGGTTTTCAACTAGAGTAACAATTTCACCTCTGTAGTGGCCTCTTTTTATTTTATCAATTTTTAAATAGGCTATATTAAGGTCTAGTTTTTTAGCTAATCGTTCAGCACCTGTATAACAGGGTACAGTAACCCCCATAAAACTTTGCCAATATACATCTTTAGTAACTCTTGGTGATTGATCACTAATAAAAGCTGTAATGCTTTTTACATTTTCAGATTCACTGTTGGTAATTGCGCTTATAGTTTCTTTTGTGCTAATTAATTGAGTGTTGAACTTTGAACGAATATCTCTAACGAGTTTATCAAAATGTTTATTAGCTAATTTTTTATAAACGCCAAAGCCTTTAAAACTTATGTACTGTTGTAAAATTAAAGACCATTCCCAACTAGCGTAATGTCCATACATTAGAAGAATACTTTTGTTTTTTTGTTCTAACCGTTTAAATTCTTCTGGGTTAGTAACTAAAAAGCGTTTTTTCAAACTTGTTTCAGACATAGACATAGTTTTGGCCATTTCTAAAAACATATCACATAAATGTCTATAGAATTTTTTCCTTATAGCTTTTAATTCATTTTCAGGTATTTGAGGGAATACAAGACGCAAATTACTTGTAACAACTTCTTTTCTATAACCAATAAAATAATACATAAGTATGAATAACCCATCTGAAATTAAATAAAGCAATCTAAATGGTAGTTTAGAGATACCCCACAAAAGCGGATAAACAATAATATATATTAGAAATTGCATGAATTAATTTTAGATTTGCAAAGCAAATATATGTTAATTTGATTTTAAACGTTTATACCATATGGGAAATTTAGATATAATAACAACGATAATAATTGCGGCAAATGTTATAATATCTTATAAGGGGTTTAAAGACTTTGGTTTTTTTGAAAAGCATAAATTTAATATTGGTGCAATTCGCCGTGGTGAGAAGATAAGAATGTTTAGTTCAGGGTTTTTACATGCGGATACTAAGCATTTATTCTTTAATATGTTTGCGTTATATCTATTTGCCGATTTAGTAATTTATGATATAGGCAAATTCTATTTTTTCGTCATTTATATTGGAAGTTTAATTGCAGGTAGTTTATTGTCATTTTATTTTCATAAAAATGAGTATCATTATAGTGCTGTGGGTGCCAGTGGAGCTGTAACAGGTATATTATATTCAGCTATTTTATTGCGTCCAGAACGAGAATACTATTTTTTATTTTTGCCTTCTAGGATTGGTGATATAGATTTGGGCATTCCAGGATATATATTGGGTATTGCTTATTTATTGTATTCAATTTATGGTATGAAAACGCGTATAGGTAATATTGGACACGATGCTCATTTTGGAGGCGCCATTGGTGGTTATCTTATAACTTTAGTATTAATACCTTCATTGCTCCAAACAAACCCAATAATGGTTGCTGTTTTGGCTATACCAATTGTATTACTTTTTGTTTTGCAAAGAGCAGGGAAATTATAACTCATAAATTTTAGTTTACAAATTCATTATTGGCATATCTATTGAATTTATAATGATATAATATTTATATGTTTTTTGTAAATAACTGATATTCAGCAGAATATTGGTTTAATAATTTTTAAATTAATAAAGTTGATTTGCTTTTAATGACAGATTGACTTAAATGTATATATGAAGAAATCTAATTTTATGACGCTTGACAGTTTGTCATTACAGGAATTTGATGAAAACTCAGAATTAATTCCGTTAATGACTCCTGAAGACGAGGAGGCTATGAATAATGAAGAATTACCAGAGACTTTACCAATACTTTCTTTAAGAAATACGGTGTTGTTTCCTGGTGTTGTAATTCCTATTACGGCAGGAAGAGATAAGTCTATTAAACTTATTAAAGATGCCAATAAAGGCAGTAAGGTTATTGGTGTTGTTGCACAAAAGGATGAATCAGTAGAAAATCCATCAGCTAAAGAAATACACGAAACTGGAACAGTTGCCAGAATTCTGCGTGTTTTAAAAATGCCAGACGGTAATGTAACGGTAATCATACAAGGAAAAAAACGTTTTAAAGTTGCAGAAGTTCTTACTGAAGAACCTTATATGAATGCAACCATTAGAGATTTACCCGAAGCTAAACCTGGTTTAAAAGATGAAGAATTTGGAGCTATTATTGATTCTATTAAAGATTTAGCACTTGAAATTATTAAAGAAAGCCCAAACATACCTAGTGAAGCCTCATTTGCTATTAAAAATATTGAAAGTAATTCGTTTTTAGTAAACTTTGTTTCATCCAATATGAATTTATCTGTTACTGAAAAGCAGAAGTTATTAGAAATGAACGATCTTCAACAACGTGCTTTAGCTACCCTTAAGCATATGAATGTTGAGTTTCAGAGGTTAGAACTTAAAAATGATATCCAGTCTAAGGTTCAGATGGACATGAGCCAACAACAGCGTGAATATTTCTTGCATCAGCAAATGAAAACCATTCAAGAAGAGTTGGGAGGTGTAAGTCATGATGAGGAGATTGAAGAAATGAAAGCTAAAGCCAAAGACAAAATTTGGGATGAAAAAGTAGCAAAACATTTTGATAAAGAAATTGGTAAGTTACAACGCATGAATCCGCAGGTGGCAGAATATTCTATTCAGCGTAATTACTTAGAGTTGTTTTTAGATTTACCATGGAATGAGTTTAGTGAAGACAAATTTGATTTAAAACGTGCTAGAAAAATTTTAGATAGGGATCATTTTGGACTTGATGATGTTAAACGAAGAATTATTGAATATTTAGCAGTATTGAAACTTCGGAATGATATGAAGTCGCCAATTTTATGTTTGTATGGTCCTCCTGGAGTTGGTAAAACGTCTTTAGGAAAGTCGGTTGCAGAGGCCTTGGGTAGAGAATATGTTAGAGTTTCATTAGGTGGTTTACGCGATGAAGCAGAGATTAGAGGGCACCGTAAAACCTATATTGGTGCTATGCCAGGGCGTATTATTCAAAGTTTAAAAAAAGCAGGAACCTCAAACCCGGTATTTGTTTTAGATGAAATTGATAAACTATCTAATTCTCATCAAGGAGATCCTTCTTCAGCTATGTTAGAAGTATTAGACCCTGAACAGAACAGTGAGTTTTATGATAATTTTCTAGAAATGGGTTATGACCTTTCTAAAGTTATGTTTATAGCTACATCTAATAGTTTGGCAACCATTCAACCTGCATTGTTGGACCGCATGGAAATAATAAACGTTACTGGTTACACCATAGAAGAGAAAGTTGAAATAGCAAAACGTCATTTACTTCCAAAACAATTAAAAGAACATGGTTTAACTACAGATAATTTAAAAATAGGAAAGCCACAGTTAGAAAAGGTTGTAGAAGGGTATACTAGAGAGTCTGGAGTTAGAGGTCTTGAGAAGCAAATAGCAAAAATAGTACGTTATGCAGCCAAAAATATTGCTATGGAAGAAGATTATAATATTAAAGTTACTAACGATGATATTATTGAGGTGTTAGGAAGCCCTAAATTAGAACGCGATAAATATGAAAACAATAATGTAGCCGGTGTAGTTACAGGTTTAGCTTGGACACGGGTAGGTGGTGATATTCTATTTATAGAATCTATATTATCTAAAGGTAAAGGAGCATTAACAATTACTGGAAACCTTGGTAAAGTAATGAAAGAATCAGCTACTATTGCCATGGAGTATATAAAGTCAAATGCCGATGCTTTTGGAATTGATCCGGAAGTTTTTGATAAGTACAACGTTCATATTCATGTACCAGAAGGAGCTACACCAAAAGATGGGCCCAGTGCAGGGGTTACAATGTTAACTTCTCTAGTTTCTTTATTTACTCAAAGGAAAGTCAAGAAAAGTTTAGCTATGACAGGAGAGATTACACTAAGAGGTAAGGTGCTTCCAGTAGGAGGTATTAAGGAGAAAATTTTAGCAGCTAAACGCGCTAAAATAAAAGAAATCTTGTTATGTGAAGAAAATAAAAGAGATATAGATGAAATTAAACCTGAGTACTTAAAAGGTTTAACCTTTCATTATGTAACAGATATGAGTGAGGTAATTGATCTGGCTGTTACCAAACAAACGGTTAAAAACGCTAAGAAATTATAAAATGAAAAAACCTCGAGAAAATCGAGGTTTTTTTATAATGTAAAATAAAAGATAGTTACGACCGTTTTAAGATAGATTTACTTTCTTTGTACCTTATATATGCTAAGAAGAATTATCACTTTATTTTGTCTGTGCTATACGGCCTCAATTACTGCACAAATAGGAGGGGAACATACCTATCAGTTTCTTAACCTTATTTCTTCTCCGCGGCAAGCAGCTTTAGGTGGTAAGGTTTTAACCAATGTTGATTATGATGTAACCCAAGGATTATTCAATCCAGCTACTATTAATGTTGAAATGGATAATCAATTGGCTTTAAATTATGTCAATTATCTTGGAGGGATTGGTTATGGTACAGCAGCATATGCTTATACAGTAGACCGAAGAACACAAACATTTCATGCTGGTGTAACCTATATTAACTATGGTTCATTTGATGGTTATGATGAGCAAGGAAATTCAACAGGTACTTTTTCGGGTGGCGAGTCGGCTTTGTCTTTCGGCTACTCACGTCAAATTGGATATTCAGATTTTTATTTAGGTGGAAATGTAAAACTTATAAGCTCAAAATTAGAGCAATACACCTCTTTTGGAGCGGCTATTGATGTAGGCTTATTATATATAAACGAATATTTAGATTTTAATGCAGCCTTAGTCATTAGGAATCTTGGCACACAAATAACTACTTATGCAGATGTTTATGAAAGTTTACCTTTTGAAGTGAGTTTAGGACTGTCACAAAAATTAGAAAATGTACCAATTCGTTGGCATGTAACCTTTGAGAATTTGCAGCAATGGCCAATTTCTAGTTCCAATCCAGCCAGAGTAACAAGTGATTTAAGTGGAAACCAAACAGGTGAGAAACTAGATTTTTTTGGACAATTAATTAGGCATACTATTTTAGGAGCTGAATTGTTCCCTGAAGGCGGATTTAATATAAGGTTAGGATATAATTTTAGAAGAGGCGAAGAGCTTAGAATAGTAGATCAACGAAATTTTTCAGGGATATCCGCTGGTATTTCAATTAAAATGAATAAAATGCGATTTAGTTATACGCATGCCAAATATACAAGTGCTGCTAACTCTAATTTTTTTGGTTTACAAATAGATTTAGAATAAAGAAAACCAAAATTTATAAGTTAAAAAGTATTGAAATGTTATTTAAAATACATTAACTATTATTTTTACCACTTAAAATTTTGCAATGAATAAAATTACCATAGCCATAGATGGGTATTCTTCTACAGGAAAAAGTACTATTGCTAAACAAATAGCATATCAATTAGGCTATATATATGTGGATTCTGGAGCTATGTATAGAGCGGTTACTTATTATGCCATGTCTAAAGAGTTAATTCATAAAAATGACTTTAATGTTGAAGCTCTTATTTATCAATTAGATAAAATAAATATAAGTTTTGTGTTTAATAAAGAGGTAGGATTTGCTGAAGTATATTTGAATAATAAAAATATTGAAAAGGCTATTCGTACTCTTGAAGTATCAGGTTTTGTTAGTAAAGTAGCAGCTGTTCCAGAGGTTAGAAAAAAACTTGTTGCAATTCAACAAAAATTAGGAGAAAACAAAGGTGTTGTTATGGATGGACGTGATATAGGTACAGTTGTTTTTCCTAATGCAGAGCTTAAATTATTCATGACCGCTTCAGCAGAAACTAGAGCTGAAAGACGATACAAAGAATTGGTTGAAAGAGGTGATGAGGTAATTTATGAAAGCGTACTAAAAAATGTTCAAGAAAGGGACCATTTAGATTCCACGAGAAAGGATTCTCCTTTAATAAAGGCCAATGATGCTATTCAAATAGATAACTCCAACCTTTCATTGCAAGAGCAGTTTGATCAAGTATTTCAATTAGTTACAATGGCTATAGAAGATTTAGAATAAAAAAAAGCGACCTTCCAGCCGCTTTTATGTATATAATAGTGTTATATATTAAAGATTTGGAATAATTAATTCTTGATCTGGATAAATTAAGTCAGGATTCTTTAAAATATCCGTATTAGCTTCAAAAATATCTTTGTACTTCATAGCATCTTTGTAATAATGCTTAGCTATTTTACCTAAAGTTTCTCCACTTTTCACCACATGTCTATGATAAATACTCTCATCAGCAACCCTAATGTCTGCCATAATATCGGAAGGGTTATCACCTCCAATTTCTTTAATTTTATCCCAAATTAAGTTTTTTTCATATTGGGTATTTGCCGTACCCCAAACTTTTATTACATCACCCTCAATTTGAACATCTCCATTTTGAATGTTTAATGATTCACCAAGTTCAAGTACCGGTTGATATTTTTCTTTTACTGCCATGTCTGTAGTTTTATGTTATTTAATAATGATACAATATAATAAATTTCTTATGCAATTAAATTATTGTTTGCTTTAACTTTTCATTAATTCGGACACAAGAAATTAATATTAGTCACAAAAAATATTATTTATTCATTTTTAGGTAATTAGTGTAATAATATGTATTTTTGCGCTCCTTTTAGCGAATTATGGAAAGATAAAAGGAATGAAATTATTATATAATTAACGCTTCTGTAGATTATTTGCTTAATTTTTTCCAAGTGTACAGAATACAAATTTTAATCAGCAATGGCTGAAAAAGCAAAAAACGCTGAAGTTGAAGCTCAAGAAACTTCAACAGTAGAAGAAGCTCCAGTAGTATCTGAAGCTCAAGCAAATCCCGAAAAATTCTTAAAAGAGTTCAACTGGCACAATTACCAAGAAGGTATTGATGAGGTTGATGATAAACAACTTCAAGAATTTGAAAAACTAGTAGCAGAGAACTTTGTAGACACTCTTAATGATGAGGTTGTTGAAGGTACAGTAATTCACATTTCTGATAGAGATGCCATTATTGACATCAACGCTAAATCTGAAGGTGTAATCTCCTTAAATGAATTCCGTTACAACCCTAACTTAGCAGTTGGAGATAAGGTTGAGGTATTAATTGATGTTCGTGAAGACGCAACAGGACAATTAGTATTATCTCACAGAAAAGCTAGAGTAATTAAAGCATGGGATAGAGTAAATGCAGCTCATGATTCTGGTGAAATCGTAAATGGTTTTGTAAAATGCAGAACTAAAGGAGGTATGATTGTAGATGTTTTTGGTATTGAAGCATTCTTACCAGGTTCTCAAATTGATGTTAAACCAATTAGAGATTACGATCAGTATGTAAACAAAACTATGGAATTCAAAGTTGTGAAAATCAACCATGAATTTAAAAACGTAGTTGTTTCTCATAAAGCTTTAATTGAAGCTGATATTGAAGAGCAAAAGAAAGAAATAATTGGTCAGTTAGAAAAAGGACAGGTATTAGAAGGTGTTGTTAAAAACATTACTTCTTACGGTGTATTTATTGACCTTGGTGGTGTAGATGGATTAGTTCATATTACAGATTTATCTTGGTCTAGAATTAACCATCCTAATGAGATTGTAGAATTAGATCAGAAACTTAATGTTGTAATCCTTGATTTTGATGAAAATAAATCAAGAATTCAATTAGGATTGAAACAATTAAGTAAGCACCCATGGGAAGCACTTGCTGAAGGTGTTAAAGTTGGTGATAAAGTTAAAGGTAAAGTAGTAGTTATAGCTGATTACGGCGCGTTTATTGAAGTTGCAGATGGTGTTGAAGGATTAATTCACGTATCTGAAATGTCTTGGTCTACGCATTTACGTTCTGCTCAAGATTTTGTTGCTGTAGGCGATGAGGTTGAAGCGGTAATCTTAACTCTTGATAGAGAAGAGCGTAAAATGTCTTTAGGTATAAAGCAATTAACTCCAGACCCTTGGACTGATATCACAGCTAAATACCCATTAGGTTCTAAGCATTCAGGTGTTGTACGTAACTTTACAAACTTTGGAGTATTTGTTGAATTAGAAGAAGGTATTGACGGGTTGATTTATATCTCTGATTTATCTTGGACTAAGAAAATCAAGCATCCAAGTGAGTTCTGTGCAGTAGGTGATAAATTAGATGTTATTGTTTTAGAGTTAGATGTTGAAGGACGTAAATTAAGTTTAGGTCATAAGCAAACAACTGAGAATCCTTGGGATAAATACGAAACAGAATTTGCTTTAAACACAACACACTCTGGTGCTATTGAAGAAATAGTTGATAAAGGAGCTACTGTTAAATTTAACGAAGATATTGTTGCATTTATTCCTTCTAGACATTTAGAGAAAGAAGATGGTAGTAAACTTAAGAAAGGTGAATCTGCAGATTTTAAAATCATTGAGTTTAACAAAGATTTTAAACGCGTAGTTGCATCTCATACTGCTATTTTTAAAGCAGAAGAAGCTAAAAATGTAAAAGCAGCGGCTAAAAAAGCAGCAGCTGCAGCTGCTGAAGCTAAACCAACTTTAGGTGATGCTAATGATGCTTTACAAGCGCTTAAAGATAAAATGGACGGGAAGAAATAATTTCCTCAACATTTATAAATATAAAAGCCTTCAAGTAATTGAAGGCTTTTTTGATAAATACTAATTAGAATTTTGGCATTAACCTTTTCGAGAAGGGTTATATTTATAAATGATTATTCTTACTGGATTTCTGTATGATCGATACATTTCAAAGCCATCAATTTCATTTAAAACCTTGTCATGATCCCTAACATGTTGGTAGATTACTGTGATTTCTCTAGGCTTTTTTTTATAATTTTCTAAAATATTATGAATTACAGTTTTGAAGATTTCAAAATTAAAAGGATCGTAGAAATAAAAATGATTATACTTGTCATAATTATTAAAATTTAAAGCATTATCACGATAAATTTCAACATCAGGCAAGTTAAGGATTTTCATATTTTCTTTAGCAATTCCCGCCAATTCTTCATTAAGTTCTAGCCCTCCAATATGCTTAAACTTATAATTTGAGAAATCATAAATAGCTTTTCCTTTTCCACACCCAATATCAATTATTGAGTCATTCTCAGTAATTTTTAATATTTTTATTACTTTTTTTATTTGCCAAGATCTTGAAGGAACATAATGAACGAACTTGTCATAGTCATAATCCTCACCCAAATTTTCAGGTAAAACATTTTTTCTGAAATCTACGCCGTCCTTTCTCTTAACAAATTTAACAACTATAGAATCGTAGATGTATAAAAGTTTATGAAAACTTTCTCTTACAAATATAGCAGCATTTTTCTTTAAATACATAAATAAAATTTTATTAATTTCATACGAAATGAAAAGTATGATTAATCCATAGTAATAGCTAACATAATACAAATAATCCTAATTTTAGGTGAAATTTTATTTATAATTTTGCATTGCTTCAGTATCATAAATTAGGGAGCTTAAACTTTAGGTCATAAAGCGATTTTTCTTTTCCACACCCAATATCAATTATCGAATTGATTTTAGTAATTTTCAATATTTTCATTAACCTTTTTACTTGCCAAAGTCTAGACGGTAAATAGTGTACAAATTTATCATAGTCAAAGTTTTCATCTAAATCTTTTGGAACAACATTTTTCACAAAATCAACCCCATCCTTCTTTTAAAATATTTAGAGGATAAATAGTGATAGTTATGCATGGTAACGTGATAAATATCTGAAACTAGTATACTGAGTCGTTTTCTTAAATTCAAAGGTATATTATAGTGATTATAAAAAAATATCTAAATCTAATGTATTTTAATTAGATTCAACATTTGGTTTATTATAGATATATGTAATGTAAAATCGATAGGTCACCAAATTCTCTTTTCTTTTAAATTTTTGCATTACCTTTGTACTCCAAATACGTTTGGATATTATATGAGTCAAAAAGTTTTACTTAACGCAAAAGAGGTAAACATCATTCTTCACCGATTGGCTTGTCAACTTATTGAAAAACACAATGACTTTTCTAATACAGTATTAATTGGTCTTCAACCAAGAGGAATCTTTTTAGCTGATAGGATTACCAAAATTTTAAAAGAAGATTATAAGGTAAAAGGTGTAAAATCTGGTCATTTAGATATTACATTTTTTAGAGACGATTTTAGAAGGGGAGATAAAACTTTGAAAGCTAATTCAACTGAAATTGATTTTCTTGTCGAAGATAAAAACATAGTGTTTATTGATGATGTTTTATATACGGGAAGAAGTATAAGAGCAGCTTTAACAGCTATTCAGTCTTTTGGAAGACCTGACGAAATAGAATTATTAACGTTAATAGACCGCAGATTTAGTAGACATTTACCAATTCAACCAGATTATAGAGGAAGGCAAGTAGATGCTATTAATAATGAAAAAGTAATAGTGCATTGGCAAGAGAATGAAGGTGAAGATGCAGTATATCTAATAGAAAAATAAATAACAAATGAGCGAATTAAGTGTTAATCACTTATTGGGAATAAAGTATCTTAACAAAAAGGATATTCAACTTATTTTTGAAACGGCAGATCATTTTAAAGAAGTGATAAACAGACCAATAAAAAAGGTGCCTTCGCTAAGAGATATAACTATCGCTAATCTTTTCTTTGAAAACTCTACCAGAACCAAATTGTCTTTTGAATTGGCGGAAAAACGTTTGTCAGCTGATGTGATTAATTTTTCATCAGGACAATCTTCCGTTAAGAAAGGTGAAACTTTAATTGATACAGTAAATAATATCTTATCAATGAAGGTTGACATGGTTGTAATGCGACACCCAAACCCTGGAGCAGGAATATTTCTTTCTAAGCATGTTGATGCCAGTATTGTAAATGCTGGTGATGGTGCTCATGAACATCCCACACAAGCTTTATTAGATTCGTATTCCATAAGAGAAAAATTAGGTGAAGTTGGAGGCAAAAAAGTAGTCATAGTTGGTGATATTTTGCATAGTAGAGTGGCGCTGTCTAATATATTTGCATTACAACTTCAGGGTGCTGAAGTTATGGTTTGTGGTCCTAAAACTTTATTGCCTAAGTATATTGATAAACTAGGAGTTAAAGTTGAAACAAATTTAAATAAAGCTTTAAATTGGTGTGACGTTGCCAATATGCTAAGAGTTCAAAATGAAAGAATGGATATTAGTTACTTTCCCTCAACTAGAGAATACACTCAACAGTTTGGCGTAAATAGAACACTTTTAGATTCATTAGATAAAGAAATAACAATTATGCACCCGGGACCCATTAATAGGGGGGTGGAAATTACTAGTGATGTTGCCGATTCTAAACAATCTATAATTCTAGATCAAGTTGAAAACGGTGTGGCCATTAGAATGGCAGTAATTTACTTATTAGCTTCAAAAATAAAGCAATAATTATGATTTTTGATCAAGATGGAAATATCTCAATAATAACTCAAGAAAAGGCAACTATTATTGAGTTGGTAAAAAAATTACAGGCTCTATACCCTAAGTTTGAGAATAATAATATAATAGTCAATTTAACTTCACTAAGTAAAATTAGCTTAGAGGAAATAGTGGAGTTTTTACAGTTATCTAATATACATAGAGCAGCTCATCATTCGTTTGTTATTGTTACAAATAAAGTTGATTTTGATAGTATGCCCGATGAAATTTTAGTAGTACCAACACTGCAAGAGGCTTATGATATTATTGAAATGGAAGAAATGGAGCGCGATTTAGGGTTTTAATATGTATAAGTTTTATTTAGCACAAGTAAACGTAGCCAAGAGATTAGCGCCTATGGATGATCCAATAATGCAAGATTTTATTAATAATGTAGATAGAATTAATACTATTGCAGATGAGGCTGAAGGGTTTGTTTGGAGAATGAAAGATGAAGACAAAGATTTGGGGGCTAAGATTTTTCAAGATGAGACTTTATTGATAAATATGTCTGTATGGACAGATATTGATGCACTTTTTAATTATACATACAAAACAGGTCATTTAGAAGTTTTTAAACGTAAAAAAGAATGGTTTAGTAAGGTCCAAATGAAACATATGGCTTTTTGGTATGTTCCAGTAGGATACCAACCTAACTTTTATGATGCTAAAGAACGACTAGATTACTTAAATACTAATGGAGATACTCCTTATTCGTTTACTTTTAAAAAAAGATTTTCTGTTGAAGATTTTTTAACCTACAAAAAGCTGGCCTAATATGAAACTTACCATTTTAGGCTGTTATAGTGCCACTCCAAGAATATTAACAAACCCTACATCTCAGGTTTTAGAGACTCAAGGAAATATGTTTTTAATTGACTGTGGTGAAGGGACTCAGGTACAATTGCGTAAGCATAAAATAAAATTCAGTCGTATAAAACATGTCTTTATTTCACATTTACATGGAGACCATTTTTTTGGTTTAGTAGGGCTAATTTCAACTTTTAGATTACTTACTAGAGAAGCTGATTTGCATATTTACGGCCCGAAAGGAATTAAGGAAGTTATTACGCTTCAAATGAAGTTAGCTGATTCTTGGACAAATTATAAACTTATTTTTCATGAGTTAACCTCTAAAGAATCAGAATTAATTTTTGAGAACGAAAAAGTAGAAGTTCACACAATTCCATTAAATCATAGGGTTTATACTAATGGATTCCTTTTTAAAGAGAAAGAAGGAAAAAGAAAACTGAATATTGGTGCAGTAGAAGATGCTAATATTAATGTAGCTTATTATAGCAAACTAACTCAAGGTTTTGACGTAGTCAATGAAGATGGAAAAACAATTAAAAACGAAACTGTAACAAACCCTGGTGACAAACCTAAAAGTTACGCATTTTGTAGTGATACCATGTATAAGGAAGATATCGTACCAATTATTGAAAATGTAAATGTCCTGTATCATGAATCTACCTTCTTAGAAACTCAGGCACATTTAGCACCAAGAACAAAGCATTCCACGGCTAAAGAAGCTGCGTCTATAGCCAAAAAGGCAAATGTGGGTAAATTATTATTGGGGCATTATTCAACACGGTATAAGGGTATAAGTGAATTTAAAACAGAGGCCGAAACGGTATTTGAATCTGTTGAGTTATCTGAAGATGGGAAAACCTTTGAGTTTTAAATTTATCACCCGGCCTATTAGTTAGGTAATTACATTTGATTTAATTATAAATTCTTTCGCTTCTAAAAACTTAATCTTCAAATTAAAACAATGGTTAAATTTGAAAACAATGAAAAATTGTTTTAGAGCTATAAAAAACTTGTAAATTGCAGGTGTATGGAGAATGATTTAAGTAATTATAGAAAGTCATATGAAAAAGGGGAACTTTTGTTAAATAAGGTTCCTGATAACCCAATGGAATTATTTCAAAAATGGTTTTATGAAGTAGATAAGTACTTTGTAGAGGATGAAACCAATGCCATGACCTTATCTACAATTGGGCTAGATTCTTATCCAAAGAATAGGGTAGTGCTACTTAAGAAATATACTTATGAAGGATTTATCTTTTATACAAATTATTTAAGTGAAAAAGGAAAAGCTATTGAGCAAAACTCAAATGTTTGTTTGTCTTTTTTTTGGCATGGTGCAGAGCGACAAGTTATAATAAAAGGTAAAGCAGAGAAAATAGCAGAAAATTTAAGTGATGGGTACTTTGAATCAAGGCCGCGTGGCAGTCAATTAGGAGCACATGCCTCAAATCAAAGTGAAATTATTGATGATAGGCAATTCTTAGAACAAAAACTCTCTGATTTAGAAAGGGAATATGAAGGTAAAGATATTCCAAGACCAAAAAGTTGGGGAGGTTATATTGTGAAGCCTTTAGAAATTGAGTTTTGGCAAGGACGCCCTAATAGATTGCATGATAGAATTAAATACACACTTCAACCTGACTTTAATTGGCTAATAGGCCGATTATCTCCATAATAAAACAGATTAACTACCAATTTAATTCATATTTTATACACTTAATCGAAAAAAAATGTTATTTGTCGATTTTCGATATGCCGTTTATCGATTTTAAGCTTTTCGATAATTATAGCCCGAATAGGCTTAATAACTTTATAGGACCAAATCTAAATTTACCTACTTATGAAGTTATTAACAAAGCTGCCATTTTTGGCGTTGTTAGCTGTTTTGAGCTTTTCCTGCTCTACTGACAGCATTGATGAAACGGCCGATGCCATAGAATTAAGTCTTAAAACTCCCGAGACTAAATCCATAGAAATTGAAATTTTAGAACAAATTAATAACCACAGATTATCTGTTGGCTTAGAACCATTGGGTGATATGACTATTGTTAAATCTGTTGCTTTTAGTCATACTGATTATATGCTTGATACTGGTGAAGTTTCTCATGATAACTTTTTTACACGTAGCAGCTATCTAAAGGAGAACGCAGGAGCTAAAAAAGTATCTGAAAACGTAGCTTACGGATATAGTTCAGCAAAAACTGTAGTAGCCGCTTGGTTGAGGAGCGAAGGTCATAAAGCAAACATTGAAGGTGATTATACTAATTTTGATGTGTCTGCAGAAATGAATGAAAAAGGAAGATGGTATTTTACCAATATATTTATTAAAAAATAACGGACTTTAACAAGTCTCGTAAACTTATAACCTTATTTGATTTACTGATTATTTAGCAACTTTGCGTAATAGAGGTATTACGCGATTAAAAAATTAAATAGGTTATTTTAATGACTTTACGTTATTAAATTTAGCTTTAGGTATAAAACCCTTTCAGAAATGAGAGGGTTTTTGTTTATGGCGGATTCTTTATATTAATTCATTGTATTAATCAAAGTGTTTTTCAAAAATTCATTCTCAATTTCAAGAATTGAATTCACTCTGAGGTTCATATGAGCTAAAACTCCAATTAAAGGAAAATCTTTATACATATAATCTAAATAATTAACTCTTCCATTTCTTATTAAAAAATCATCAGAACTTAAAACCCCTATTATTCTGTTTTTTAAATGCTCATCATTAATTAATTTTAGTGCTTCTGTTCTATAACTATCCATTTTGTCTATAAATTCCATACCTTTTTCACTGTATTTGTCACCTATAAAAAACATTTTATTAACATATTTTTTATTTGATAATTCTCCTTCATAATCTCCTGGATCATCTATGTTTGAAATTAGGTTTGAACAAATATTATTTAGATAGTTTAAATATTCTTTTGTAATACTATCATATAACTTTACGGATTCTTTCTGAGTAAATTTTGGATTGGAAAGATTCTTAGAAATTTGGATTTTAAGTACTTCGTTCTTTTGATTGAGCTCTTCGTTTAATAAACCAAACATTGAATAATGTTCATTATTCTTTTGACATGATATAATTGTTATTAATAATAAGATTGAAAGTTTTTTCATAAAAGATAATAATTGCTATTAAGGAATAAATATAATTAGAATGTAACAAAAAACCATCAGTAGAATATTCTACTAATGGTTATATTAAGGGTAATTTTTTATTATTGTTGTGAATTCCTGTTAAGGCACAAATTAAAGTATTATTTCATTTTTACAACTATAAATTGAGTGCGCCTGTTTAATTGATGTTGGTTTTCAGTACAATTAGTAGATCCATCACAATTATTTGCTAATTTTTGTTCACCATAACCTTGGTATTCTGTTATTCTAGATGCATCTACACCATGATTAATTAAATACTCAAAGGTTGCTTTTGCTCTTTCTTGAGATAAAATATTATTGTATTCTGAAGAACCTCTAGAATCTGTATGAGATTCAATTTTTATTATCATACTTGGGTAAACATTAGTCATAAGATTTACAATACGGTCTAGCTCAACAGTACCATCTCTTCTAATATTATATTTATTAAAATCAAAGTATATAGGGTATAACTCTTCAATTGGAATATCTTCAATTGAAACTGGGTTTAAGGAAACATCTGTGCTTAGTTTAGTTACATTTCTCTTAATACCTTTTGATGTAATATTTTGTATGTCATCAACAAAATTCTCTTTTTTAGTATCAACTATATAATCCGTATCTCTGTCAATGTTTATTTCAAAATGGCCATTTTCATCTGTAATTAAATCGGCTATTTTATTACCATTTACATCTTTTAAGGTAACTAAAGCATTAGCTACAGGCATATTGTCGTTTGCATTGGTAACGTTTCCTTCTATAATTAATTGAGGTATTCTATCGTATGCATAAATATCATCGCTACCTACACCTCCATCTCTATTAGAAGCAAAGAATCCTGATAAACCATCGTTATTCATATAGAATGAAAAATCATCTTTACTAGAATTAACGGGAACGCCAAGATTTACAATATTTACAATATTATTATCCTTATCTAAAACAGTTCCGAATATATCAAGCATACCTAACCCTGGATGTCCATCTGAAGCAAAAAACATAGAACCTTCACTATTTATAAAAGGGAAACGTTCATTTTTATCAGTATTTATAACTTCTCCCAAGTTTTGAGGTGTTCCGTAAGAACTGTCATTATTAATAGTAACATAATAAATATCAGAGCCTCCTTTCCCTCCAGGCATATCTGAAGCAAAGTATAATTTGGTTCCATCTTCATTTAAAGCCGGATGGCCGTTTGAATAATAATTATTATTAAAACCAAGTTCTTCAATATTTGTCCATTCGCCATCAACTAATGATGCTTTATAGATTTTTAAATTGCTAACACCTTCATTGTCCTTCTCTAAAGTATTTTTAATAAAACTATTTCTGGAGAAATACATGGTTTTACCATCTTTAGTTATAGTTACTGGACCTTCATGATAAATAGAATTTATATCTCCTTTTAGTTTTGATTTGTGATTTACCAAACTATCTGTACGACTTGATGTAGAATAAATATCTAAAAAAGGCTCTTGATTCCAGCCATAAAGATGTTTAGTAGAAACGCCTTCATTTCTTGATGAAGCAAAATAGATAGTTCCATTATGTTCATAAGCACCAAAATCACTAAAATTTGAATTAAAATTTACTTCTGTTAAGAAATATTGCTGTTTGGCATTGAAAATAGAATTGATAAAATTATCATCTTTTAAAAACCTATTGTCATCAATCTTACCACCAGAACTCTTAAATTTTTTTAGCCATTTTCTAGATGCTTTATAATCTTTTATCCCCCTTAAAGCTTGCGCATAATTATAATAGTATTCAAGAGGAATATTTTCATGTTCAACTACTTTTTTATAATATACCACAGCGCTGTCTGGGTTACGCATAAAAGCATAACTATCAGCTAATTGTCTAGTGGCATAATTTGCATTATAATTTTTATCTATGAGCTCATGGTATACCTTTGCAGCATCAACAAATGAAAATTTATTGAATAAATTATCTGCTTTTTTCTGAGAACCATATTGAGCAAAGGCTGTTAAACATGAAAGTATAACAAAACTAGTTAATATGTAATTTTTTAATTTCATTGGGGTCTTTTTTAAATTAAAAATCTACTATCTATTTTTTATCAAAACGTACAAATCGAGTACGCATAAATTATTCCATTTGTACAACAATAAATTGTGTACGACGATTCAATTGATGGTCTTCTTCTTCACAGTTTTGACCATCTTCACATCCATTCGTCAATCTACGTTCACCAAAACCTTCATGAGCAGTGATTCTTTCCGGCGTTATACCATTAGAAATTAAATACTCATAAGTAGCGTTAGCTCTATCAATTGAAAGTTTATCGTTATAGGTTAATGCTCCTCTAGAATCGGTATGAGATTCTATACGAATTACCATTTCCGGATAATCATTTTGCATCAAATTAACTATTTTATCTAATTCTTCAGCAGCATCTTCACGAATGTTATGGCTATCGAAATCGAAATAAATAGTATTCAATTCTGCAAGTTTTACAACATCTTGAACAGGGTTAAGCAATAAATTCGCATTTATGGTTATAAGTTCTGTTTGGATATTTTTTGATGTAAACTCTCTATAATCTTCTATATATTTATCTTGATTTGCTACAATTTTATAGTCTTGATTTCTATCAATGTTTATTTGGTAGAACCCATTTTCATCGGTTTCCATGTAAGCAATTTGATTGCCTTTATCATCAAACAAAGTAATTTTAGCACCTACAATTGGGTTTGTGTTAATGGCATCTGTCACTACGCCTTCTACATGTAATGTAGGGTCCCTGTGATAGGCATAAATATCATCAGATCCACGACCTCTCAATCTATTTGACGCAAAATATCCTGTAATTCCATTAGGGTTCATTGTGAATGAAAAATCGTCCTTATTAGAGTTAATTGGAACGCCCAAATTAACAACATCAACAACTTCACCATCATCTCCTTTAATAGTTCCAAAAATATCTAGCAGCCCTAAGCCTGTGTGCCCATCAGAAGAAAAGAATAAAACATCTTCTTGATTAATGAAAGGGAAGCCTTCAGCGCTTTCGGTATTAATAACATTTCCAAGATTTTGTGGTTCGCCTAAACTTCCATCAATATTTATGTCAACAACGTAGATATCTGAACCTCCATATCCACCAGGTCTATCTGATGTGAAATAAAGTTTAGAATCATCTTTATTTAATGCCGCATGTTGTGTTGAAAAGTTATCACTGTTAATAGAAAGGTCTTCAACATCAGTCCAAATACTATCACGATAAGTAGCACGATATATTTTCATATTAGTCATACCTTTTCGGTCTTTGAATTCGGTCTGATTATTGAAATTATTACTAGAGTAATACATGTGCCTACCATCTTTTGTTATGGTTACAGGGCCATCATGATATATGGAATTAATTTCACCTTTTACTTTTCCCGTATGGTCTACATTTCGTTTTGAGTCAACATCTGTAACATAAACATCTAAGAAAGGTTGCTCATTCCAACCATATACGCGTTTTATTGAAACACCTTCGTCTCTGGAAGAAGCAAAATAAACTTTTCCATTATGTTCAAAGGCTCCAAAGTCGCTATATTTTGAATTGAATCTAACTCTATCTAAAAAATATTGTTGTTTAGCATTAAAAACACTAGTAATAAAATTAATGTCTTTAGAAAAGTCATTAGCATTAACTACACCGCCAGAATCTTTAAAGCGCTGTAACCATAGATTAGATTCTTTATACTTTTTTATACCTCTTAAGGATTGTGCGTAACTATAATAATATTGAATTGGAACATTTTCTTGTTTCACAACACTTTTATAATATCGAGCCGCATTTTTAGGGTCCCGCATGAAAGCATAACAATCTGCTAGTCTCCTAGTTGCATAATCTTTATTGTAGTTTTTCTGAATAAGGTCTTTATAAACTTCTGCGGCTTTAACAAAAGAGAATTTATTAAATAAAGTATCTGCTCTCTTCTGTTTACCCTGTTGTGCAAAAACGGAAAAACTAAGGACTAGGGCAATACAAACTAATATGTTATTTTTTAATCTCATAAAAGATTTAATTAGAAATATCTTGGTGATTTTAGTTTTGAACTTAAGAATTTAAACTCATATATTAATAGTATTTCATGAGTACCTGAAGTATAGTCTGCTATATCTGAAATTGGTTTTTCATATGCATAGCCTATACGTAATTGTCTTGAGATTTGAAAATCTGCAATACCTCCAATGGCTGCAGTTTGCTCATTTATTCTATAAGAACCACCTAGCCAAAACTTTTCATTGAATAAGAAATTGGCAGTAAGATCATAAGAAATTGGAGCTCCATTTGTGGCCTTTATTAAACCTGCAGGTTTAAATTTAACGCCTTTACTTAAGTCTATAACTCCACCTAAAGTAAAGTAATAACTGATTCTTTCTAAGGCTTCAAACTCATCCGTTTGATTACTGAAATCGTTGTTTAATATTCTAGGGGCTGATAATCCGGCATAAATTCTATCATTACTCCAATAAACTCCAGCTCCAATATTAGGAGTCCATCTATCTTCGGTTCCATATATTAAGGGGTCATTAACGTTATTAGGATCCAATCTAAAATCTGTGTCAAAGCTAAATTGAGTAAACCCAGCTTTTAATCCAAAAGCTAACTTTCCATCTAATCCAGTTGGAATTGAATACGAAAAATCGCCGTATAAATATGAAAAGTTTTGAGGTCCTAAATCATCCTCAATAAACGACAAACCTAAGCCTATTCTATCATTCCTTAAAGGTGTATGAATAGAAAATGTTTGTGTTATAGGCCCGCCGCTAAAACCAACCCATTGGCTTCTGTGCAGTCCTACAATGCTCAGAGCTTCTCTACTACCAGCATAAGCTGGATTTATAGAGATTGTATTGTACATGTACTGCGTGAATTGTGGCAACTGTTGTGCAATTCCCGAAGCACAACCAAACAATGCAATAGCTATTATAAAATGTTTAATACGTGTCATAGGTTAAGTTTTTATTTGGTTCCGATATAAACTGGTCCTGTAAATGGAGGCAATCCACTATCTTTTATGTTTATTATATAATAATAAGTTCCGTTAGGTACTTTTCCTGCGTTACCAATAGATGACCTAGAACTGTTACCATTCCAATCATTTTGATAATCATCAGATTCGTAAATTAAAGCACCCCATCTGTTAAATATTTTAATGGCATATTCAAATCCACATAACTCAATTCCGTTAATTACAAAATTCTCGTTATACGCATCTCCATTTGGAGTAATAGCTTTAGAAATAACTACATCTTTCTGACCACAAGGTAACACCACACAATCTGCGTGAATATTCATTGTTACTTCAGTTATACTGATACAACCACTATCTGTTGTAGTATATACAAACCTATAGTCAATACCTCCATCATCTGGCAAAAAGTCAAAACTTAATTCAAGGGTGGTTGGATCAAATATATTATCTGTTAAAGTTGCATCTGTATTTCCTTCAATCATTTCCCAAGTACCATCAGTATTAAGTCCATCTGGTAAGAAATCGTTCATATTAAGTACACCTTCATCAAAACACCAGTCTGGAGCAACTACATCTGTAACTACCTCATCTAGAGTTACACTAAGTGTTTGTGTATAAGTTGCTTCATTGTTACACTCATCTCTAACTGTCCATGTTCTAGTTATTACATAATCAAGGTAAACACCATCCTCATATGTACTAGTTTCTTCGAACACTGTTGTAATATTTGAAGAACAATTATCTTCAAAAGTCAGCGCAGGTGCGTCTGGAATATCAGTACAGCTAACATCTAAAACTTCTTCAAAAGTTGAAGTTGGAGTAGGAGCTGTTGTATCCTGAACGGTTATTAATTGTGTATGTGTTGTTGTTAAACCACATTCATCAGTAGCAATCCATGTA
This sequence comes from Seonamhaeicola sp. MEBiC01930, assembly GCF_045277075.1. Classification (GTDB taxonomy): domain Bacteria; phylum Bacteroidota; class Bacteroidia; order Flavobacteriales; family Flavobacteriaceae; genus Seonamhaeicola. Next base: position 3,068,032 of record NZ_CP104270.1, read on the forward strand.
CGAGCAATTATATAATTATTAGGGCAATCACCGTCTGTTCTAACATCTTGAGTTGTTACAATGGCGTCACCACAATTATCTGTTGCAGTTATTGTTTCTGTATCAGGAATAGAATCACATTCAACCGTAATATCACCTGGTAAAACGGATTCAAAGACAGGAGCCGTAGTATCTTGAACTGTAATTATTTGAGTATGTGTTGTTGTTAAACCACATTCATCAGTAGCAGTCCACGTACGTGCAATTGTATAGTTTGAAGGACAGTTTCCATCAGTTCTAACATCGACAATGGTTACAGAAGCACTTCCACAATTATCAGTAGCGGTTAGTACTTCAGCATCTGGAACGTTATCACATTCTACTACTAGATTAGCGACTGGTAATGATTCAACAAACTCAGGTGCCGTAATGTCTTGAACTGAAATAACCTGAACATGAGTATTTGTTAATCCACAATCGTCCGTAGCCGTATAACTACGAGTAATTGTATAATTTGAAGGACAATTACCATCTGTTCTAACATCAGAAACAGTTACGGTAGCATCCCCACAATTATCAGTTGCTGTTAATATCACTGCATCAGGAACACCATCACATTCTACAGTTATATTGGCAGGTAGAGTAACTTGATCAAACTCTGGAGCTGTTGTATCTGATGTCGTAATTATTTGATCTGCACTTATAGAATTACCACATTCATCCGTAGCCGTCCATGTTCTAGTTATGGTAAAAGTACCTTCACAAGCACCATCTGTTCTTACGTCATTAAATGTAATTACAGGATTAGCATCACAATTATCTAAAGCCGTAGCTTCACCAAAATTAATAGGTGATAGGTTATCGCTACATTCTGCACTTACATTGGGTGGCAACGTTAATTCTGGAGCTGTTGTGTCTTGAACTGTAACTGTTTGCGTATACGAAGTAATTACACCACATATATTAGTTGCTACCCAATTTCTTTCAAGAACATAATTATTTGTACAATTACCATCTGTTCTGTTTTCGGTGAATACAACATTAATTGCTCCACAAGAATTGGAGGCCGTTAGAATTACTGCATCTGGAACAGTATCACATTCAACTGTTGTGTCAGCTGGTAAAGTGGCTTGATCAAATACTGTTTCTGTTGGTTCAGTAAAAGTATAAGTGGAAGTTAGATTATATGTTTCACATAAATCACTTATAGTCCAGGTAATAGTTATAGAGCCTCCAGAACAAAAATCAATTGATTCATTGCTGTAATCGTTTGTAATTACTGGCGAACATCCTCCTAAAACACTTCCATTCAATAACCCGTCTTGAGCACTATACCAAGCTGCAATATCAGCATCCAATTCTGATTGAGCGGTATTTAAGTCGCTTGTATTAAATTCACAGGCATCAGAAGAATCGTCAATTGGCGCATTATAGGTAATAGCCGTAGGCGGGTTAACGGTATAAGTTGCACTAGCTTGAATATTTTCACAAATATCATCAATAGACCAAGTGATTGTAATATTACCACCTGTACAAAGGTCAATAGACTGATTAGTAAAGTCATGAGTCACCTCAGGAGATCCCCCAGTAAGACTATTAGTAATAATATTAGTTTGGTCTGTTACCCAAGTAGCAATATCAGCATCTAAATTAGTTTGAGCCGTAGCTGGGTCATCATTATCAAAGTCACAGGTATCTACAGTTTTATTAGAAGGATTAGTAAAACTAATACCATCAGGTTGCGTAAATGTATAAGTAGCCGTGATATTGTTTATAGTTTCACAAAGGTCAGTAATGGTCCAAGTAATGGTAATACTACCAGAGTTACAAAATGTCAGTGTTTGACCTGCATAATCATTAGTAATAATCGGTGAACAACCGTTAGCAACACTACCGTTAATAGTAGCATTTTGAGCAGCAATCCACGCTGCAAGATCTGCATCTAAATTAGCTTGAGCTGTAGCAGGGTTAGGGTCATCAAATTCAGCAGCAGTACTAGCGTCATCTACAGGTGCATTATAAGTAATAGCTGTAGGCGCAGTTAAGCTAAAGTCAGCCGTTTTAACAATAGTTTCACAAAGATCATTAATGGTCCAAGTAACTGTAACACTACCACCAGCACAAAGTTCAGGGATAGAAACAGACGCACTATCATTAGAAAGTATAGGCGAACAACCATTAGCTACACTATAAGCATTAGTTTGAGCAGTTACCCAATCATTAAAAGCAGAATCTACTTCAGATTGGTCAGCAAAGTTACAAGACTCTAAGTCCGTATCTACAGGTGCATTATAAGTAATAGCTGTAGGCGCAGTTAAGCTAAAGTCAGCCGTTTCAACAATAGTTTCACAAAGATCTGAAATAGTCCAAGTAACTGTAACACTACCACCAGCACAAAGTTCAGGGATAGAAACAGACGCACTATCATTAGAAAGTATAGGCGAACAACCATTAGCAACGTTATAAGCATTAGTTTGAGCTGTTACCCAATCATTAAAAGCAGTATCAACCGCATTTTGGTCAGCAAAGTTACAAGACTCTAAGTCCGTATCTACAGGTGCATTATAAGTAATAGCCGTAGGCGCTGTTAAGTTAAAGTCAGCCGTTTCAACAATAGTTTCACAAAGATCTGAAATAGTCCAAGTAACTGTAACACTACCACCAGTACAAAGTTCAGGGATAGAAACAGACGCACTATTATTAGAAAGTATAGGCGAACAACCATTAGCAACGTTATAAGCATTAGTTTGAGCAGTAACCCAATCATTAAAAGCTGTATCAACCGCATTTTGGTCAGCAAAGTCACAAGACTCTAAGTCCGTATCTACAGGTGCATTATAAGTAATAGCCGTAGGCGCTGTTAAGTTAAAGTCAGCCGTTTCAACAATAGTTTCACAAAGATCTGAAATAGTCCAAGTAACTGTAACACTACCACCAGTACAAAGTTCAGGGATAGAAACAGATGCACTATTATTAGAAAGTATAGGCGAACAACCATTAGCAACGTTATAAGCATTAGTTTGAGCTGTTACCCAATCATTAAAGGCTGTATCAACCGCATTTTGATCTGCAAAGTCACAAGACTCTAAGTCCGTATCTACAGGTGCATTATAAGTAATAGCCGTTGGCGGGTTAACGGTATAAGTTGCACTAGCATTAATATTTTCACAAATATCATCAATAGACCAAGTGATTGTAATATTACCACCGGTACAAAGGTCAATAGACTGATTAGTAAAGTCATGAGTCACTGCAGGAGATCCCCCAGTAAGACTATTAGTAATAATATTAGTTTGGTCTGTAACCCAAGTAGCAATATCAGCATCTAAATTAGTTTGAGCCGTAGCTGGGTCATCATTATCAAAGTCACAGGTATCTACAGTTTTATTAGAAGGATTAGTAAAACTAATACCATCAGGTTGCGTAAATGTATAAGTAGCCGTGATATTGTTTATAGTTTCACAAAGGTCAGTAATGGTCCAAGTAATGGTAATACTACCAGAGTTACAAAATGTCAGTGTTTGACCTGCATAATCATTAGTAATAATCGGTGAACAACCGTTAGCAACACTACCGTTAATAGTAGCATTTTGAGCAGCAATCCACGCTGCAAGATCTGCATCTAAATTAGCTTGAGCTGTAGCAGGGTTAGGGTCATCAAATTCAGCAGCAGTACTAGCGTCATCTACAGGTGCATTATAAGTAATAGCTGTAGGCGCAGTTAAGCTAAAGTCAGCCGTTTCAACAATAGTTTCACAAAGATCATTAATGGTCCAAGTAACTGTAACACTACCACCAGCACAAAGTTCAGGGATAGAAACAGACGCACTATCATTAGAAAGTATAGGCGAACAACCATTAGCTACACTATAAGCATTAGTTTGAGCAGTTACCCAATCATTAAAAGCAGAATCTACTTCAGATTGGTCAGCAAAGTTACAAGACTCTAAGTCCGTATCTACAGGTGCATTATAAGTAATAGCCGTAGGCGCTGTTAAGTTAAAGTCAGCCGTTTCAACAATAGTTTCACAAAGATCTGAAATAGTCCAAGTAACTGTAACACTACCACCAGTACAAAGTTCAGGGATAGAAACAGACGCACTATCATTAGAAAGTATAGGCGAACAACCATTAGCAACGTTATAAGCATTAGTTTGAGCTGTTACCCAATCATTAAAAGCAGTATCAACCGCATTTTGGTCAGCAAAGTTACAAGACTCTAAGTCCGTATCTACAGGTGCATTATAAGTAATAGCCGTAGGCGCTGTTAAGTTAAAGTCAGCCGTTTCAACAATAGTTTCACAAAGATCTGAAATAGTCCAAGTAACTGTAACACTACCACCAGTACAAAGTTCAGGGATAGAAACAGACGCACTATTATTAGAAAGTATAGGCGAACAACCATTAGCAACGTTATAAGCATTAGTTTGAGCAGTAACCCAATCATTAAAAGCTGTATCAACCGCATTTTGGTCAGCAAAGTCACAAGACTCTAAGTCCGTATCTACAGGTGCATTATAAGTAATAGCCGTAGGCGCTGTTAAGTTAAAGTCAGCCGTTTCAACAATAGTTTCACAAAGATCTGAAATAGTCCAAGTAACTGTAACACTACCACCAGTACAAAGTTCAGGGATAGAAACAGATGCACTATTATTAGAAAGTATAGGCGAACAACCATTAGCAACGTTATAAGCATTAGTTTGAGCTGTTACCCAATCATTAAAGGCTGTATCAACCGCATTTTGATCTGCAAAGTCACAAGACTCTAAGTCCGTATCTACAGGTGCATTATAAGTAATAGCCGTTGGCGGGTTAACGGTATAAGTTGCACTAGCATTAATATTTTCACAAATATCATCAATAGACCAAGTGATTGTAATATTACCACCGGTACAAAGGTCAATAGACTGATTAGTAAAGTCATGAGTCACTGCAGGAGATCCCCCAGTAAGACTATTAGTAATAATATTAGTTTGGTCTGTAACCCAAGTAGCAATATCAGCATCTAAATTAGTTTGAGCCGTAGCTGGGTCATCATTATCAAAGTCACAGGTATCTACAGTTTTATTAGAAGGATTAGTAAAGCTAATACCATCAGGTTGCGTAAATGTATAAGTAGCCGTGATATTGTTTATAGTTTCACAAAGGTCAGTAATGGTCCAAGTAATGGTAATACTACCAGAAGCACAGAACGTCAGTGTTTGACCAGCATAATCATTAGTTACAACTGGCGAACAACCGTTAGCAACACTACCGTTAATAGTAGCATTTTGAGCCGCTATCCACGCTGCAAGATCTGCATCTAAATTAGCTTGAGCTGTAGCAGGGTTAGGGTCATCAAATTCAGCAGCAATAGAAGCGTCATCCACAGGTGCATTATAAGTAATAGCTGTAGGCGCTGTTAAGTTAAAGTCAGCCGTTTCAATAATAGTTTCACAAAGATCTGAAATAGTCCAAGTAACTGTAACACTACCACCAGCACAAAGTTCAGGGATAGAAACAGATGCACTATTATTAGAAAGTATAGGCGAACAACCATTAGCAACGTTATAAGCATTAGTTTGAGCTGTTACCCAATCATTAAAAGCAGTATCAACCGCATTTTGGTCAGCAAAGTTACAAGACTCTAAGTCCGTATCTACAGGTGCATTATAAGTAATAGCCGTAGGCGCTGTTAAGTTAAAGTCAGCCGTTTCAACAATAGTTTCACAAAGATCTGAAATAGTCCAAGTAACTGTAACACTACCACCAGTACAAAGTTCAGGGATAGAAACAGACGCACTATTATTAGAAAGTATAGGCGAACAACCATTAGCAACGTTATAAGCATTAGTTTGAGCAGTAACCCAATCATTAAAAGCTGTATCAACCGCATTTTGGTCAGCAAAGTCACAAGACTCTAAGTCCGTATCTACAGGTGCATTATAAGTAATAGCCGTAGGCGCTGTTAAGTTAAAGTCAGCCGTTTCAACAATAGTTTCACAAAGATCTGAAATAGTCCAAGTAACTGTAACACTACCACCAGTACAAAGTTCAGGGATAGAAACAGATGCACTATTATTAGAAAGTATAGGCGAACAACCATTAGCAACATTATAAGCATTAGTTTGAGCTGTTACCCAATCATTAAAGGCTGTATCAACCGCATTTTGATCTGCAAAGTCACAAGACTCTAAGTCCGTATCTACAGGTGCATTATAAGTAATAGCCGTTGGCGGGTTAACGGTATAAGTTGCACTAGCATTAATATTTTCACAAATATCATCAATAGACCAAGTGATTGTAATATTACCACCGGTACAAAGGTCAATAGACTGATTAGTAAAGTCATGAGTCACTGCAGGAGATCCCCCAGTAAGACTATTAGTAATAATATTAGTTTGGTCTGTAACCCAAGTAGCAATATCAGCATCTAAATTAGTTTGAGCTGTAGCTGGGTCATCATTATCAAAGTCACAGGTATCTACAGTTTTATTAGAAGGATTAGTAAAGCTAATACCATCAGGTTGCGTAAATGTATAAGTAGCCGTGATATTGTTTATAGTTTCACAAAGGTCAGTAATGGTCCAAGTAATGGTAATACTACCAGAAGCACAGAACGTCAGTGTTTGACCAGCATAATCATTAGTTACAACTGGCGAACAACCGTTAGCAACACTACCGTTAATAGTAGCATTTTGAGCCGCTATCCACGCTGCAAGATCTGCATCTAAATTAGCTTGAGCTGTAGCAGGGTTAGGGTCATCAAATTCAGCAGCAGTACTAGCGTCATCTACAGGTGCATTATAAGTAATAGCTGTAGGCGCAGTTAAGCTAAAGTCAGCCGTTTCAACAATAGTTTCACAAAGATCTGAAATAGTCCAAGTAACTGTAACACTACCACCAGCACAAAGTTCAGGGATAGAAACAGATGCACTATTATTAGAAAGTATAGGCGAACAACCATTAGCAACGTTATAAGCATTAGTTTGAGCTGTTACCCAATCATTAAAAGCAGTATCTACTTCAGATTGGTCAGCAAAGTTACAAGACTCTAAGTCCGTATCTACAGGTGCATTATAAGTAATAGCCGTAGGCGCTGTTAAGTTAAAGTCAGCCGTTTCAACAATAGTTTCACAAAGATCTGAAATAGTCCAAGTAACTGTAACACTACCACCAGTACAAAGTTCAGGGATAGAAACAGACGCACTATTATTAGAAAGTATAGGCGAACAACCATTAGCAACGTTATAAGCATTAGTTTGAGCAGTAACCCAATCATTAAAAGCAGTATCTACTTCAGATTGGTCAGCAAAGTTACAGGACTCTAAGTCCGTATCCACAGGTGCATTATAAGTAATAGCCGTAGGCGCAATATTAATTGTATGGATAACATCTAAACTAGTATTGTCACATTCATCAGTAACGGTATAAGTTCTAGTAATTACAATTGGACATGAGCCAGAAGTACTATCAGAGTAATTTACATCTAAGTTATTATCTGAAGTACAAGTATCCGAAATTTCAAGATCACCAGCTAAAGCTTCTAGTTCAGTAACGGAAGTTACCGCATCTGGTAAATCAGAAATAGAACACCCTGTTATGTCAGAATCTGTTAGACTACCAATAATTAATGGAGGAGTAGTATCATCAACATTAATAATTTGTTCTGCTGTTTCGGTGTTACCACAATCATCTGTTACAGTATATGTTCTTGTAACAATAAATGGGCAGCTACTAGTATTGTTTATAACGTCAATATAAGTTATGCTTGAAATATTTCCATTATCAGAAACTGTGTATCCCGTCGCTTCAAAAGTACTTTTTATATCAGCTGATTCTGTTAAACTAAATGGGTATCTAGCTGTAATAGCAGTAATGTCATTTTCGTCACACCCCTCAAAATTAAGTGGTGACGGAACCGAAATACTAGGACCTTCATTAACAAAATCCAAATAATCAATATTTATAATATGTGGTATTGGAACTGGGTCTCCTGTACATACCCCAGTGGTTTCATAACCTTGAATTAAATCAGCTGTAAAAGATACACCTGAAATAGCTCCTATACCCATTAAAGTACCACCAAGTTCTACTGTTGGTTCAAAATTATCATCACCTAAGATTGAACAGTCTGTGGTTACTGTTAAAGTAAAACTTATATCTGCTAAAACAGTATCTGGATCAGAAGGTACAGGTAAGGTTCCTAAATCCCATTCTATAGCTCCATTTACACCTATGGCTGGGTTATAAACCGGAACATTAGTAGTTGAAAAAGGAGTATAAGTATTTGTTACTATTCCTAATCCGCTAGCATTAACCGATTCGGGTAAAGGTATTGTAAGAACCGTATCATCAATTGCTTCCGTACCAGTATTTTTTATTTCTATAACATAATCAGCATCTTCATCCGGTTCTAAAGAAGAGTTTGTTGGACCAGGAGGATTACCATTAATAGAGGTATTAGTTAAGATTCCTTCAGGTTCAGGGATGTATGCGTCAACAGAAAACGTTAGGTTATAAATTATGTAGGTGTCTCCTGTAGAGCCATACCTAAAAGTAGTACTCGTCTGGTTATTATCAATTATACCATTACCTGTATTATCAATATTAAACATAGCAATATCAACTCCAGTATTATTTGGTAAATTAGGATCTCTTGTATTTCCTCCTGTAACAATTGATGAATTAAAGAAATTATTTGTATTGTTATTAGAATGACTTAAACGTTCATATGAATTATTATCTTGCCTCAATATTTCTAAATAGTCTCCAGAAACACTTACATCTCCTTCACCAGCCATGACACCAAGTTTAATGTTTACATCACCGTTTTGAGCTGCTTGAAAACCAGAAATACCAATGGTATGACTAGTATTAGCACTAGTCACATAAGCATGTCCATCAAAAACTGTTACATCCCTCCAATTCATTTTAGAGTTTTCATAAACAACTACCATACCCCAACCGCCATAATATCCAATATTACCTCCATCACCTTCTAAGGTTGCAATATCTGCTACAAAATACTCACCTAGACCATTTAGGATTACATAATCAGTTATTTCAATATAGGCAGAGTACATATCTCCATCTGTATCAGATGGATAATAAATCTCTGAAGTGCCTGCCGTAAGTTCAGTATAACCTGATGAGTTTGGTCCTTTTATATTAACTTTTCGCTTATCAAGTGTCTTTGTAATTCCATCTTTTGTGACACTAAAGGTATCTGTGTTACCAGCTCTACCAGTCCAATATAAACCTGCATAAAGAATATTTGAACATTCAGCAACTGCACCATTTTCATTTGAAAAAGTTAATGTTGCAGAAGAAGAATTAAAAGTAGTGTTACCAGGCACTGCAGAAGCATCTACATCTACATATTCCATGTCTCCATAGTTGTTGGATGTATCTGAGTAAGAAACAAGAGTAAGATTAGTGTTTCCTATCATCGTAAAGTCACCTTTAACATTATAAATTGTTTCAGTAGGTGTGGCTGCAGCAGATCTAGGAGTAAAAGGAACTCTTACTTGACTAATAACTGTATTAATACATCCAAAAAACAAAATGGAAGCAATTATTAAATTACCTACATTATATTTTTTAGTAGATGCTTTTGAGTAAAGATTTTTCATAATGGTCTTCATCTTTAATTATCTTTAATTGGGGCTATTGAGATTCTTTGCACAGGTAAAAAACCTTGATGCTTGTATCTACATTAATAAATTGGTTTAAAGCAGATTCATTGCAATTAAATGAACCTCTTATGTAAACAAATTTTAGGTTAGGGCAATTTGAAAGCGATGTTATATTTAATGTTTGGTTAAAATCATTGGTTGAATCTAATTCAATGGTTAATAAATTTATATTTGGATATTTGTTTAATAATGAATTAAGAGCACTGATAGAGTTGGTGTCTTCCAATGTTAATCTAATAATTTCACCTGTTCCATAAGATGTTTTCTCCAAACCATTTTTAACATAAATAGTTGGATGTAAGTTTAATGCTAAATCATTGAATTCTTCAACATAACTTTGGGTTTGCCCTGAAGAGGTTGATGAAGCATACTTCTGGCCTAATGTTGATTTAGATGCTTTTGAGTCAACTGAGTTTTTTAATTCAATGATACCATTTTCTTGACCATATCCATTAAATGAAAGGGCTATAATGAAACAAAGTAAATATAAACTAACTATTGAGGTTTTATTTCTCATAATTCAATAAATTATTATTCTTTTAAACTATATAGACAATAGAGATTAAACAATCACTATCGTAAATTGATTATTCACAAATTAAAATAAACAGTAATAAAGTTTTTTGAGGGGGAAAACAATGAGGAAACAGTACCGTTAAAAATACCATTTTTACTTTTTGAAATTAGATTTGGGGTCATAAGTTTCTTTTTAAAGTAGGTGTAACAAAAAAAATAATATGTAGCTAGTTCTTCAAAAATACGTGTTAAAGCACTTATATATTCGACTAAAGGCAAAGCTTTGACATTTAATCGTGGTTTTATGTTTTTTAAACGAAAATTTATTCTAACTATTTGTACTCTTGATGTTTAACTTCATTAACATGTTTGGTTTAATACTATTTTATGTAATTTTATGTAGCAAATAAATTGAATTTAATCGAGAAAAACAACTTTTTGTCGAATAAAAACGCATTTAATCGATATTATGAAAAAATTAATATTAGTAAGACACGCAAAATCTTCATGGGAATATGATGTTATAGACCATGAGCGCCCGTTAAAAAAAAGAGGTATTAATGATGCAAATATTGTGTCAAAAAATTTAAAAACTAAAAATTTTGAATTTGACAAAGTTCTTTCGAGTGACGCGTTACGAGCTAAGGCAACAGCCAACATTTTCAAAGTAGGGTTATCATTTAAAAATGAGATAGAACTAAATCATAAACTTTATGATTTTTCAGGGCGAGATATGTTAGAAGTTATTAAAAGTTGTGATAATAATGTTGAAACCTTATTAGTTTTTGGTCATAATCATGCCATAACAGATTTTGCTAATACTTATGGTAATTATTATATAGATAATGTTCCTACTTCTGGGGTGGTTGTCATAGAATTTGAAATTGATAACTGGGGTATTTTGTGTAGAGGAAATACAATTTGTAAATTATTTCCTAGAGATTACAGGGTTTAAGCTTCAACATTAATTCAAGTATTTATTTTGGGAAAAATCATAAAAAACTAAAAATATATCGATTAAATGATTGTTTTTTACGATTAAAAGTATATTTTAGCAAAATTAAATCACAAATCTTAAAGAATGAAAACGAAATTAATCCTACTTAGTTTTAGCTTTTTTCTAATGGCAAGTGTATTGCATGCTCAAAAGAATAAAGAACCAAAAAGCATTATTAGTGATAAAGTAGCAATTAAAAAATATCATAACAAAGAAGAGTTAGACAGAAAGCAGAAAGGTGAATTATTAGTATTGTATATAGAAAGAATAGAAAGTCTTGTTCAGCTGATGCCATATATTGCCTTTGCAACTAAACCAGGGGTTACAATGTCAACTTTAGGTATTCCAAACAGTAATGATAATAGAAAAATTTTAGATGAACAATTTGAAGCTACTGATGATTATCTTAAGAAAAACGAAGAGTTCCAAAAACGGATTTTGCCATATTCTGATACAGATGATTTAATTTCTGCCATTCTTTTCTATGAAGATATATTAAAATCTTTACATGAATATAGTGAGTTTCATTAAATAATTTATAATAATATAATACATTCAGAAAAGAGCTTTGAGGCTCTTTTTTTTTTTATACATCAAAGGGTAAAATGTATTATAACGGATATAAAAGTGTTTAAACGATAAAAAAGTACAATTTAACTATACTAAACTTCATTTCATCGATAAATTTGGTATTTCGTAGATTTTATTATAAATTTGAATATATTTAGAAATACCCATTTCTACCTAATTATTCATAAATAATTGATTATGAAAACTTTTAAGATACTAACTTGTTTTATGTTATTAATAACAGCTAACCTTTATGCTCAGCAAGAGAAAGGGATAGTGGGAGTTACAAATTGGCTAGATAATTGGACTGAGTTTCAGCCAAATCAACAAAACTTTAGAGAGCCCACCCAAATTATTTCCGGGAATATTACAGAGGATACTAAACTTTTTAAACGTGATACTTACTTACTTGTTGGTAGTGTGTTTATAACCAATGGTGCTACTCTTACTATTGAACCAGGTACGGTAATATTATCAGATTATAAAACTAAAACGTCATTAACAGTTTCTAAAGGTTCTAAAATAATGGCAGAAGGAACAGAAACAGACCCTATAATATTTTCTTCAAATAGAAGCGTTAAACATGCTGGAGATTGGGGAGGTATAATTCTATTAGGAGATGGGCCTTTGAATAAATTTGGTAATGGTTCTGTGGCAAGTTATTATAATGATTTAGATCCGTCAAATTATGGAAATGTAAATTACGGAGGTAATAATTCGGAAAACTCAGCTGGTTCTTTAAAATTTGTTAGAATTGAATATGCCGGTAAAAGAGTAAAAGGAGCGGGGTATTTTAATGGTTTGCTTTTAGCAGGCATTGGATATGGGACGCTTATAGAAAATATCATGGTAAGTTATTGTGCCGGAGACGCATTTGAAGTTTGGGGAGGTAAGGTTAATATTAATAAAGCCATTACATACAGAACTAATAGTAACGATTTTAAGTTTAATTATGGAGCGCAATGTAAATTAACTAATTCATTAACAATTCGCTCGCCATACGTTTCTAGTAGTGAAGGGTCAAGGTGTTTAAAGGTTTTGTCTTATGATAAAAAAGAAGAAGTTGATTTTTCAAAACAAGGAACATTAGTTATTGCCGAAAATTTAACTATGCTAAATTCTAGTGAAACCTTAAAAGAAGATATTGAGAAGGGATTGGTGAAAGAAGCAGTGTATGTTGCAGAAGGGGCTTCTTTAAATATGAATAAAAGTGTTATTTCAGGATTTAATCCAGCAGTTATATTAGATGATAGAATTAAAATTAACCAGGATAGTTTAGAGAAAATAAAGTTTTCAGACATGTACTTTAACAATTGTAATGGAAACATATTTACTGCTTACAATAGTAATAATGATGATTTAGAAAATTGGTATGGAAACGCAGCTTTTTTTAATGTTTACTCTAAAAGTAATAATGTTGAAACATTTATTGATTTTGATAATCACAGAAGACCAGATTATAGATTAAGAATAAATAAAATAATTGCAACTAATATTGATCCTGATTTGGAAGATTAGTAGAGAATGTTTTACGAATAATAACTTGAAAACATTAAAATAAGGAAGGACCATGTAATGACAAATTTCAAGCTTTTAATTTTTTTTATCTGTGCGTTTACAATATCTGTAAATGCACAAATTGTTATTAGTAAACCTAATCTAGGATTTACTCAAGCTTGTGCTAGTGATTCATTTAATAGTTATGATGTAACTTTTTCTTTTTCTCCCGAATCGGCACTTACAGGGTCAAATCAATTTATTATTGAGCTTTCTGATGAAACTGGAGATTTTTCAAATCCTACAACAATTTTTACTTCAACAGCTGGAAGTGTAACAGTTTCTCCAGCAACAATAAACTTTTCTTTACCAACTGATACAGCTGGAGAAGCATTTAAAATTAGAATAAAAAGCACATCACCAGCTGCAACAAGTAGTAGTTCTAATACTTTTGCTGCTTATTATAAAATTCAAGATAGCCCATATACTATCAATAATTTAATTGAAACTGCTGTTTTTTGTTCTGGAGATAGTTATTTGTTAACTATTGATAATCCAGGGGCAGCTATTAATGACTCTCCGTTACAGTATCCGTCTTTAACTTTTAATTGGTATAAAGAAACTAGTGAGACAACTTCTGTTTTTGTGGCTGCTGGAGAAAGTTTAGAGGTTACAGAAACTGGTACTTATTTTGTTGAGACAAACTATGGTTCTTGTACTTCAGATTCATTTTCTAATAGAGTAACAGTAAGTGAAGCTTCATCTAATGAAACAATTTCTTCCATTAGTTCATCTTTGGGAAATCCGTATTGTCATGAAAACGGCCCTACCACCTTAAGTGCTATTAATGGAGAAAGTTATCAATGGTTTAAAGATGGTGAGAGAATTAATGATGCCACGGAGCAAATGTATGTAACTAATGAAAGCGGCAATTATTCTGTAATTGTTGATTTAGGCGATTGTAATGCTACAGCATCAATTGATTTAGAAAATAATGGGTTTACCAGTAGTATTGATGTTGATGACATAAATAGACTTGGAGATGATGAAGTTTTAATAGCTACCATATCAACCTCAGCAATGAATCCAAGTTATGAATGGTTTAGAAATGGCTCTTCAATACCAGGTGCTATATCTAATAGTTATGAAATTTCAGAATCTGGAAACTATAGGGTTACAATAACACAAAGTATCGGTTGTTCATCGGTTAAAGAATTTTTATTTAATGTTACTGAACAATTTCCAAATGTATCTCAAATTCCAAATTTAATAAGCCCTAATGGAGACGGTATAAATGATACTTGGGTAATTCCACAAGAGTATATAGGTGGTACTAACACTCAAGTTATGATTGTAAGTTCACAAGGAAAGATAGTTCTGGATACTGTAGATTATCAGAATAATTGGCCCATGGTTATAGATGTCAAAGATATAACTCCTGTTTACTATTATATTATTACAACCCCAAATAACCAAACACGTAAAGGATCAATTACTGTGGTCAAATAACATGAACAAAAATCTACTATACCTGATTTTATTTTTATGCTTAGCGCAAATTACCCATTCTCAAGAGAATGGGCTTGTTGCTTTAGACCTACCAATAAGAAACTCTTTAAAATTTAATAAATACGCTGTTAATCCAACCTTTAGTTTTGTACGTGAACAGAATAAATATATTAGCTTAACTAACAAACAACAATGGGTGCAATTTGATAATGCTCCTCAATCATTTTTGTTTAGCTATTCTGGTAGATTTACAGAGAATATAGGTGCTGGTATTGGTTTGTTTCAACAAGATTATGGTGTGCAAACTGTTTTTGGAGGAATAGTAAACTTTGCATATAACACAGCTTTAAATAGAGATAATAACTTAACATTTGGTTTGAATATTGGAGCTTATCAAAGTGGTATAAATGAAGCAAATGTAATTACAAATTTTTCAGACCCTGTGCTTCAAAATATGCCAAAGCATTTTTTAATAACTATAAATCCAGCGATTAATTACGGAACCACGTTTTTTGATTTTGGAATTACTGCTAATAACTTGGTGTCATACAATTTGAATGTTTCAAAAATTATAGAAGATAATCCAGAACAAAGTTTTCAAGCACATATAATGTATACTGGATATATGGATAGTCGTGGTTTTTTTGATGAAAGTAAATTTTCAACTTTAATTCGTTCAGAATTCAAAAAAGAAACCACGGTAATATCAGGTTTAGTTATGCTTTCAATACCAAAGGGAATTTGGGGACAAATAGGGTATAATTCTTTATATGGAGCATCTGCAGGTGTTGGAATTAATGTAAGTGATCAAATTGCTTTGGAATATAATTATGAACAATCTGTTGGAGAATTATCAGGTTTTGGAAATTCGCATGAATTTACATTAGCTTATAGATTTAAGAATAACAACAGATATGTTTATAGTAATGATGATGAGGAAGTGTCTGTTTTCCAGTCATCAAGAAGGAAACGAACTATAGCAAATCGTTCTTCTAATTCTAAACCAAAAATCAATAGAGAAGAAGTAGCACGATTAAAAGCAGAGGAAATAGCTAAAAGAAAAGAGGTTTTAGAACAAAAGCGTTTAGCAAGAGAAGAAGCAGAACGTATAAGAAAAGAAGAAAAAGAGTTGGTGGCTTCAAAAGATCAAGAAAACAAGGAAATATTAATTGATAATAATGAAACTGATAAACTTGAAAAAACACAAAATGCAAAAGAAGAAGCTGAGAGACTAGTACTTGAAAGAAAGAAACAAGAGGAGGAGGAAAAAATTAAAGCCGAAAGAGAATTACAAGAAAAGCGGGATGCCGAAGCTACAGCTAGGGCAGAGGAGCTTAAACGTAAGCAGATAGAGGAAGAGAAATTACGTCTAGATGCAATAAAGCGTAAAGAAGAAGAGGAAGCTAGAGCAAAAGCTGAAAGAGAATTACAAGAAAAGGAAGAAGCCGAAGCTATAGCTAGGGCAGAAGAGCTTAAGCGTAAGCAGTTAGAAGAAGAGGTAGCTAGAGCAAAAGCTGAAAGAGAATTACAAGAAAAGGAAGAAGCCGAAGCTATAGCTAGGGCAGAGGAGCTTAAGCGTAAGCAGTTAGAGGAAGAGAAATCCCGTCTAGACACAATAAGGCGTAAAGAAGAAGAGGAAGCTAAAGTTCTAGAAATTGCAAGATTGAAAGCTGAAGCTGAAGAAGCTGCCAAACTTGAATCAGAAAGACTAAAAGCTGAAGAAGAGAAAACAAGACAAAATGAAGACCTTGTTGCAATGCAGTCTGAATTAGATGAGGAAACAACAAATTCAATAAACAACATCAATCAATCTGCCAAAGCCACCAAAGAAGCTCAAAATACATTGATTGATAGGTTAACGGAGAAAGTTGCAATTAAACAAAAGGATTTAGAAGACTTAAAGGAAGAGAATGATTTGAGTGAACAAGGTATTTATGTAGCACCAAAACCATTTAAAAGTGTTTCAGCAGAAAACGCAGAAATTGAAACTTTAAAAGAAGAATTAGATAAAACCATTGAAGAGCAAAGAATAAGGATTGAAGAGTTAGAAGCTGTTCTTGTGATAAGAAAACGAAAAGTAAGAGATAATAAAGATCCTTTAAATGCAGTTTATTTAAAAGCAATAGAGGAACTTAAAACACAGCAATTAAATATTATTCAGGCTAAAGCCAATTTAGAGGCTTCATTAATAACCATTAAAGAGGCTACTGATATAGAAAGGAAGCGCAGAATCAAGCGTGCTGCATATGATAATCAACAAGATAGATTTAAGAAGGATAGTACGTCTTTGGCCAATATTAAAAGAATTACTGAGGTAAGTACAGTTGCGTTATCTGAAGCCGATTTTGATTTTGGTGAAGAGCCTAGTAATAACATCCGAATTGTTAAAAATGTAGATCATGCAAAAAGCGGTTATTATATGGTAATAGCAGTTCATGAAGATGAAGCAAAAAGGGACGAATTCTTATCAAAAGTTGTTTCTTCAGGTAGAAAAGATGTTAATTTCTTCTTTGATGTTAATACGAATAAATATTTTATATATTATCAGCAATTTAATGCTATTAATCAAGCTCAAAATGCTTTAGAGGTAAAAGGAAATGAACCTTATAATAACAAAATGTCTATTGTTAAAATAGAGAATTAGAATTAGCTATAATTTGTTGAGCTCACTGCAATTAAAATCAGGTAAATATGACCTGATTTTTTTTTTGTGTATAAATGAATTTGTTCTAATTATATGTATGTATAAAACTACAAAAAATTTAATATATGCGCTAAAACGATTTTTTTTACCGATTAAGTACATAAAATATATTAATTTACTTCTTCGTTTTAAAATAAATTACGATATTTACCTCGATTAAAAGTAAATAAATAAGCTGCATGTAATTATATTGAAGTATTTGCGTACAAGCTTATATTGATTAGGAAATTATAGCAAGGTAAATTTCTCTAAAGCCCCAAAGAGAGAAAAAAAAGAAACTACCATGAAAAAAACTACTTATGTTAAATTTGTGCTTGTTGCTGTCCTAGTTTTGTTTTGTTCAAATTTATTTGCTCAAAACTTCATTCCATTTTCTCCAAGATTTAATCAAGATTTAAAAGGTGATATTGTTTTAATAGGAAATAATATTCTTGGTCCTGATAATAATGCATTTAACAACGGGTCTGTGTATAACCATACTGTTGATATGCGTTATATTGATATTGATGGAGATGCTTCTACTTTTAGTTCTTCCAGTGCAGACTTAGTAATAGATAACCCAAATTGTTATAGAATTATTCATGCCGGATTATACTGGAGTGCAGTAACACCTGGGAATGAGCCTTTTACAAATGTGAGATTTAGAGGACCAACGGGTGGTTATAATGATATAGTTGGTACTGTGATTTTTGACGCAAATACTACCTCTGTTGACGGAGGAGATAGTTTTCCATATGCCTGTTATGCAGATGTTACAAGTATTGTTACTGGTTTGGCAAATAATTTAGGAACTTATACTGTTGCTAATGTATCAAGTGCTCAAGGTCAAACGGATACATATAGCCCTAGAAATGGAACAGGGCATTCTGCAGGCTGGTCTTTATTTATAGTATATGAAGATCCTACATTACCAGGAAAATCCATTACCAGTTTTGATGGTTTTAGTGCAATTAGCGTTCCTGGGGGGAATCCAAATTTAGATATTCCGGTGTCTGGATTTAGAACAGTGCCTGCTCCAGCTCCAGTAAGGGCAAATTTTGCTTTTGCTACTTTAGAGGGTGATAGTCCTATTTTGGGAGATCAGTTATTACTTAATGGTCTTAATTTATCAACTGTAGATAGACCTGCTACTAACTTTTTTAATAGTTCGGTAACTCAACTTAATGCTACACCCGTTAATAACAGAAACCCCAATAGTTCAAACACATTAGGTTTTGATACTGGCGTTATGGTTGTTCCTAACCCTGCAAATAGTGTTATTGCCAATGGAGCCACTTCTGCTACGGTTCGCTTAGAGACAAGTGGAGATACCTTTTTTCCATACTTCTTTGCACTTGCTGTAGACATTATAGAACCAAACATTGTACTTACAAAAATTGTTGAAGATACTTCTGGTAATGATATTGGTGGGCAGTTAGTTAATTTAGGTGATGAATTAAATTATGTGATTGGTTTTCAAAACACAGGAAATGATGATGCAACTAATTTAATTATAAGAGATGTTCTTCCTATAAATATTGTTTTTAATTATCCAGCTGATATTGTGAATTTACCTCTAGGTGTTTCGGTACAGAGTTATAATGCAACAACACGTGAGATTATTTTTGAAGTTGATAATTCCGTAGTAGAAGTAAATGATCCTGTACAAGATATAAGATTTAGAGTTACTGTTGTCCAAACCTGTAGTTTACTTAATGATGCATGTGACAATATAATTGATAATCAAGCATTTGCCACTTATAATGGGACTTTAAATCCAACGTTTACAATTTCAGACGACCCAAGTTTTAACAGTAATACGGGGTGTTTATTAAATCCAGGTGCTACTAACTTTTTAGCCGATATTGATTGTGATTTTACGGAAGATGTAATTCTTTGTGGCGATAATGTTGTGTTGACAGCTGGTGATGGTTATGATTCATATACCTGGTCTACCAGTCCTTCTGGCACTCCTGTTATTGGTACAACACAGTCAATTACAGTTACAAGTATAGGTACATATTATGTGCATAATGCAGCAACTGCTCCTTGTCAATCCATAGATCAGATTTTTAATGTTGTAACTTATGGTGCTGGAGTACCTAATCCAGTTACTCCGTTTGCAGATCAAGTAGTTGTTTGTCCAAATGATGGCAAGGAATTACCGAATTTCTTTTTATGTGGTGCAAATGATTCTAGATTGATACAAACAGGAATTACAGACACGTCTTCTATGATTTGGGAGCGGCTAGATGAAACAAGTTGTTCTGCTGTTTTGAATCAAGATTGTGCTAATGAAGATAGTGCCTGTGCATGGAATCAGGTCGCTACAGGTTCAGATTATACTATAGATACTGTTGGACAATATAGACTAACATTAAATTATACAGGTGGTTGTTTTAATCAATATTACTTCAATGTTTATGAAAACCTATTAGTGCCTACAGTTACCTCAAATGATATCATTTGTACAACTCCCGGAGAAATTGTTGTTGGTGGCGTACCAAGTGGCTATGAATATAGTATTGATGGTATAAATTATCAGTCAAGCAATACTTTTGTTGTTAATACCGCAGGAATTTACTCGGTTTATGTTAGACAAATAGGTGTTACTCCTAATCCTTGTGTTTTTGAGGTTCCTGATGTTCAAATTAGAGAACGTGATTTTACAGTTTCAACCACTGTAATACAACCGCTATGTCATGGTGAATTAGGTAGTATTGTTTTGGCAGCGAATGATGTTAGACCACAATATTATTTCTCAATATATGATGGAGCAACGTTAGTTAATAGCGTTGGACCAATTAACCCGAATAACTACACCTTTGATAACCTAAATCCAGGAACATATACGGTTAATGTTTCTACTGAAGATGGTTGTACTTTTACTGATACGGTTGATATTATTGAACCTCCTTTGTTAACAGCTACGGCTGCAATAACACAACCTTTAACATGTACTAATGGAGAAATAACGGTTTATCCTGAAGGTGGAACAGCTCCATATTTCTATTTTGTTAATAGTACTACAGTTTTTCAAACCACACCTATTATAGATGTGTCAGCAGCTGGAACATTTAATATTACTGTCGTTGATTCTAATAACTGTTCTACAGATGTTTCAATTAATATAGATGCCATTGATCAACCGGATTTCACGGTGAGCCAAACAAATATTTTGTGTGCTGATGATGTAAATGGTGGAGGTATTACTGTTAATGTAACCAATCCTAATGGTAATACACTAAGGTATAGTATTGATAATGGTACTTCATACTCAACCTCAAATGTGTTTACAGGGCTTACTGCAGGAACATATGATGTTATGGTTGAATACACTTTTGGAACCGCCGTTTGTTTTACAACACCTCAAACAGTAACAATTACGGCAGCTCCTACTATTGATGGGACTGCTACTATAACAACACCATATACTTGTACTAGTAATGGAGTAGTTACAGTATCAGGTGTTACAGGTGGAACTTCTCCATATATGTATAGTAGAGATGGCATAAATTATCAGGCAGGAGCAACATTTACGGGATTAACAGACGGAACTTACACTATTTCTATTAGAGATGCTAGTAACTGTACCTTTATTACAGCACCCGTAACGATAGATCCGTTAGACCCACCAACAGATTTAGATTTTAGCCATACAGCATTAAGTTGTCCTACAAATACAACCACCGTAACAATTACAGCTACAGGTGGTACTGCACCATTAGAATATCAAATTATTGCGCCAGCTAGTGCTATAACGGCTTATCAATCCGCTAATACATTTGTGGGGTTAACTCCAGGAACTTATACTTTCCAGGTAAGAGATGCTAATGATTGTGAGTATGCAGAGTCATATACCATTGTGCCAATGCCACCAGTTACAGTAAATATGGTGCTCACAAAAGATTTGGATTGTACGGTTTCACCAGATGCGATTATTGATGGAACTGTAGGTGGAGGAACTGCTCCTTATACTTATGCGGTTTCATATAATGGAGGTGTTTTTGGTACCTCAATTGCTATTACTGGAACCACTTTTACTTATACAACACCTAATGACGGAACTTACGAATTTGAAATTACTGATGCTTTGGGGTGTACAGTTCAGTCTGGAGTAACTACAATTAATACGATTTCTTATCCTGAAATTACTTCGGTGGTTCAAACACAAGATATTCTTTGTAATGGAGAAAGTACTGCTGCCATAGATATTACAATTAATGCATTAGTTGGAACACCACCATTTACTATTAACGTAAATAATGATACAACTGGAACTGATTACGGAACGCAAACATCCGGTTTACCAGCTGGAACATATACAATAACTTTAACAGATGACAAATCGTGTACAGACACCGAAACAATTACTATTTTGGAGCCTACTCCAATTTTAGTAACTCATCATGCGGTAGACATTACTTGTAGTGCACTTGGCGTTTCATTTGGTTCTGTTATTATTGATGGAGTTACAGGAGGAACAGCACCTTATAATTATTACGTAACAGGAACAAACGGATATTCAGCTACTGAGTTGAATGCTTCGGGAACAACATCAACAACTTTTGATGTAGTTGATTTTGGATTATATCAAATTAATGTGGTTGATAGCAACGGTTGTTCCGTGATAGTTCAAGATATATTGGTAGCATCACCACCAAACGATTTAGATATTATTATAGATACGGTTGTAGATTGTACAACAGGAGGAGAAGCTACAGTTAGTGTTAGTACAGCTTTGGCTAGTGCTGGTCCGTTTTATTTTGATATTTATAGAGGTGTTATTCCACCACCTCCTCCAGGAGGAACTTGGGTTTTACAAGATGCCCCTGTGGTTGGAACACCAAGTACAACGTTTATAGGTTTAACACCGGGAATTACATATACATTTATAGTTTATGATAGTGCCACAGGATGTAGTTATTATGAAACTGCAACATCATCAGTTCCTACAAATTCAACTTTAACAACTACTGCATTATCATCAAATAATATTACCTGTGTGGGTAGTGCTGATGGTAACGCATCCTTCACTATTAATAGTGTTTATGGTACTCCGGTTAACGTAAGTTATGAAATTTTCGATTCACTTTCACTTATATCAACAGGGGTAAGCGGTACAGGAAGTGTACCTGCTGGTTCATCAATATCAATATCTAATCTTGGGCCATTACCTTTTGGTACTTATTTTGTTTCAGTCACTGAGACTTCAGGTCCCAATGCAGGTTGTGGTATCGTTACAACACCTTTTAATATTAATGAATCTGTAGTCGATTTAAACCTTACGGCTTCCGTTGATAGGAATGCTAATTGTAACCCTGCATCAGGCTTGATTAGTGCAGTGGCACGAGATGGTACGGCTCCATATATGTATCAAATTAGCACATCGGCCATACCGCCAATAGTTACAGATCCTTCTTGGGCTTCGGCTAATACATTTAACGTTGATGCAAACACTTATTATGTACATGTAAAAGATGCTTATAATTGTATTAGAACAACATCGGCTATAGTTTTAGCTGCAGACCCAGAACCAGTTATTACTGCATCTGTAACTAACCAATGTACGGTTACCGAAGGTAATTTTGAAATTGATGTTGTTTTAACATCATCTGGGATATCACCATACAGTTATAGTATTGATGGTGGTGCTTTCCAAACAAGAACAGCTCCGTTTACTTTAACTAATTTATCTTCTGGCGTGCACACAATTGAAATTCAAGATGCAAATGGTTGTGGAAATATTGAGACAGTAGATATTGAGACTCCAATTGATTTAATTCCAGATGTTACGGTTTTACCAACTTGTAATGATGATGATGGGGAGATTACTATTACTGGTTCTGGTGGTTCTGGAACTTATACATTCAGTATTGTACCAAATCAAGCATCAATTGGTTTAACAGGAAATGTTTTCAGTGGTGTGCCATCAGGAACATATATTGTTACTATTACAGATGCTGTTACAACATGTACTGCTGATGTGTCTGTTTTTGTTCCAGAAGCTATTCCATTATCATTTACAACCAATTCATCTGAAATTACTTGTTATGGAGATAATGATGGAACAATAGAAGTAAATATTAGCGGTTATTCTGGACCATATAATTATGAAGTGTTTGATAGTTCTAGTGCATCTGTATTTGGAGTAGTGTCTGCAAACACAACAACAAACCCATTAGTAATTACAGGATTAGTATCAGATAATTATACAATTGTAGTAACTGAAACATCTAGTCCGTTTTGTTCCACATCATCTGGAACTATTACAGTTCCTACGCCATCAGCTCCTTTAGCTGTTACGGCTACAGAAACTTCTAATGTAACTTGTGATGACGACAAAGGAACCATAACAGCTGTTGCAAGTGGAGGTTGGGGAAGTTATGAATACGAATTAACTGGAGCTACAACTGTGGCTTATTCAACCAATGCGACCTTTACAGATTTATCTGCTGGAGCATACACTGTTAATGTACGCGATGCAGGAGGATGTATTGATTCATATAATATAACGTTGGATTTACCAACCCCGATTGATGCTACGATAACAGCAACACCAACTTTATTAACTTGTTTTGGTGATACTAATGCAACTATTACGGTTGGTAGTATTACGGGTGGACAAGGAAGTAATTATATTTATACTTTAAACATGGTTTCACCAACTATAAGTTCTTCTGGTCCGCAAACATCAACAGTTTTTGCAGACTTAGGCATTGGAACTTATAATGTTACTGTAACAGATGGTTATAATTGTGAGTTTACAACAACTAATGTTGTAATTACAGAACCTACACCTATTGAAGCTAATTTAGTAAGAGCAACACCTCAAACTTGTTCAACAGATGCTACATTAACTTTAAGTGCAACTGGAGGAACGGGGTCTTATGACTATAGCACTTCGGCTAATTTTTCAACGGTTTTAGGAAGTTTTACAACATCTGTAACCTTCCCAGTTAGTCCAGGTGATTACATGTT
This sequence comes from Seonamhaeicola sp. MEBiC01930, assembly GCF_045277075.1. Lineage (GTDB taxonomy): Bacteria > Bacteroidota > Bacteroidia > Flavobacteriales > Flavobacteriaceae > Seonamhaeicola. The sequence continues at coordinate 3,092,441 of NZ_CP104270.1, forward strand.
TTATGTAAGAGATGTTAATGGATGTATTTCAGTAGTTTCAAATCAAATTACTATAGATCCGCTTCCAACTTTAACCTTAGAGTTAGATAACACCAACGCCAAAGTTAATTGTGCGGGAGATACCACAGGTGTTATTGTGGCAGTGGCTCAGGGTGGATTAGGAAGTTATGTATATACTTTACAAGACACTGCAGGAAATCCAATTCCGGCAACCCAAAATAGTCCTGGAGTATTTTCTGATTTGACTATTGGAGATTACCAAGTTAGAGTTGATAGTGGGGATTGTTTATTTACATCTGCAACAATAAATATTTCTGAACCAGCTTTACCACTTCAAGTTAATTTCTCTGTATCAGATGTTACATGTAGTGGTGAAAATAATGGAGTTTTGGAAATAGTTGCTACTGGAGGAACAGGTGTAATTAAATATGCTATTTCACCTCAAATGAATCAATTTTTTGAAGAACCAATTTTTGAAGATTTAGCTCCTGGTAACTATCAGGCTATTGCCCAAGATGAATTAGGGTGTTATGAGTTATTTGACTTTACGGTGAATGAACCAACATTTGTGAGTCTTACTATTGTTCCAAATTCTATTTTACCAGAGATGTGTTCTGGTGATTTGAATGGCGAGTTTAGCATCAATATTTCTGGAGGTACATTACCATACAGTGTTGCTTTAGACGACATTAATGGTAATTATGTTACAGGAGGACCAAGTCAAACCATTTTTGATTTCACTGGATTAAGCGGAGGAGATCACTTAGTTTATGTAAGGGATGCCGAAGGTTGTGAATCTGAATGGAATATTACTTTCCCTGAGTCTGTTTTATTAGACCCACAAGTTACAGTTGAATATTGTACAGATGTTGCAGATGCCACAAGTAATGCAGTAACTGTTGGCATTGATTCAAGTTTAGACCCAGCTGATTTAGATTATTCCTTAGATGGGGTAATTTTCCAATCAAATAATATATTCCTTGACGTTTCCGCTGGATTAAATCAATCTATCACGGTAAGACATACAAACGGATGTGAACAAGTAGTTTTCTTTGATGTTAATCAATATGATCCTTTACAAATTGCATTAAATGATGGCGGTATAAATGAAATTGAAGCTCTTGCAAGTGGAGGCTCAGGAGATTATCAATATGCTATTCAACGAGTGAATACTGTTGATTTTGAACCTTATGGAGATACTGGAACATTCACAATTTACGAGTCTGGAGAGTATTCGGTAACGGTAACAGATAGTAATGGTTGTGTTGCAACAGCTTCAAGATATTTTGAATTTATTGATGTTTGTATTACCAACTATTTCACACCTAACGGAGATGGTAATTTAGATACTTGGGGACCAGGTTGTACATCACAATACAAAGATTTAACCTTTGATATTTTTGATAGATATGGTCGTAAAGTTATTACGTTAAGAGTTAATGAAAAATGGGATGGTACGTATAACGGAAAACAGTTACCTACAGGAGATTACTGGTACGTTGTAAATCTTAATGATACTAGAGATAAAAGAAATTTTGTTGGACACTTTACACTGTATAGGTAGTTTAAAAAGAACTTAAATGCGAAAATTAATTGTATACATATTATTTCTATCTTTTGTGGCTTCATATGGTCAAGAACTTAACCTACCTGTGTTTACACAATATTTAGCAGATAATAATTTTGTGGTGTCTCCAACTTATGCTGGTATAGGAGATAATGTAAAAATAAGGGCTAATGGCCTTACCCAATGGGTTGGTATTAAAGGTGCCCCTGATAATCAATCTATTTATGGTGATGCAAGAATTGCAGATAGAACTGGTTTAGGTGCTTCGTTTTATAATGATAGAAACGGTAATACCATACAAACTGGGGCAAAATTTTCGTTTGCCCATCATTTAATTTTAGATTATTATGCTAAAATGTATTTGTCTTTAGGGATTTCGTATAACATTAATAATTTCAGAATAGATATCAATAATTTTAATACGACTTATGAAAATCCAACTTTAGATCCGTTTGTAACGGATGATAGAAGAACTACAAATCATAATTTTGATGTTGGTGCTTTGTTTAGAATGAAAGGATTCTTCTTTAGTCTAAATGTTAATAACGTTCTAGATAAAGATTTTGATTCATCTGAACGAACATTTGAACCAAATTTACTATTAAACTATCAGATTTATTCGGGTTATACATTTAGAGGACCTAAAAAAAGTGGTTTGGAGTTTGAGCCTTCCATATTCTATCAAATGTTTACAAGTGATAAACGTTCTGCTACAGATTTAAACTTTAAATTTAGAAAGTATAACAGAAATGAAGACTATTATTGGGCTGGTATCTCATACCGTTTTCTTAACGACCAATTGTTAAAGCCATTAAATATTGGTCCAATGGCTGGTTTTAGTAAAGGTTTGTTCTATTTTGGTTATGCCTATCAAATTACTACAAATGATTTATCGGCTTATAACTCTGGTACTCATGTAATAACTATTGGTATTAACTTTTTACAGGGTATTAGTAATTGTCCATGTACACAAGATCCTGTTCATCATTAATATTATAACTGTCTAAATATATTGGATTTATATTATAAGAAAATTAGAGCAGGAGTCATTCTTTTTTATGCTTAAATAGAATATATTTGTTAGGAAAATAATCCTATCAAATATGATTGCAACTGAAACTACCAAGAATACTTATATAAATAGAGAAATAAGTTGGTTACAATTTAATGCAAGAGTTTTACAAGAAGCTTCAGACAAACGTGTCCCACTAATTGAAAGATTAAGGTTTTTAGGAATATTTTCAAATAATTTAGATGAGTTCTTTAAGGTTAGATATGCCACAGTTAGGCGTATTGTAGAGGCAGGAAAGGCTGGTAAAAATCAACTTGGAGGGATTAAGGCCAAGGAGTTGTTAGATATTATTACTCAAATAGTAATCAAACAACAAGCAGAAAGTATAAAGATTTTAGATGAGGTTGATAGTAAACTAAAAGAAGAAAATATTTATGTAATTGATGAATCTCAAGTTGATAGTGATCAACATGATTACATAAAAAAATATTTTTTTCAGAATGTAAGTTCTGCCTTGGTTACCATAATTTTGAATGATTTAGTCAAGCTTCCAAATTTAAAAGATAGTGCAGCTTATTTAACTGTAAAAATGCAAATGAAAGATGGCTCTAAACAATTTGCATTAATAGAAATTCCAAAAGGGGTAAATAGATTTATTGAATTGCCAAGACAGAATGGTCATAGCTATATAATCATGTACGATGACTTATTAAGGTATTGCTTAAGTGATATTTTTGACAGTTTTGATTATGAATCTATTTCCGCCCATATGATTAAAATCACCAGAGATGCAGAGCTTGATTTTGAAAGTGATTTAAGTAAGAGTTTCATAGAAAAACTATCAGATAGTGTTAAGCATAGAGAAATAGGTGATCCGGTACGATTTGTATACGATGAAACCATTGAAGAAGATACTTTGCATTATTTAATGCAGAAAATGGGAATTGATAATACGGATAGTATTATTCCAGGTGGCAGATATCATAATAAACGTGATTATATGAGCTTTCCTAGTTTAGGAAGGAAAGACTTGATGTATGAAAAAATTGAGCCATTACAGGTAAAAGGATTAAGTTTAAAAACAAGCCTTTTTAAAGCTATTGCTGAGAAAGATTATATGGTTCATGCACCTTATCATACTTTTACATATATAGTAAAGTTTTTGCGTGAAGCTGCTTTAGATCCAAAGGTTAAAACAATTAAAATTACAATTTATAGGTTAGCCGAAATTTCGCATGTTGCTAGTGCTTTAATGAATGCAGCTATTAATGGTAAACAGGTAACTGTGTCCATTGAATTAAGAGCTAGGTTTGATGAAGAAGCAAATATCTATTATGCTGAACAAATGAAGAAAGAAGGGGTGAACCTTCACTTTGGTGTTCCTGGTTTAAAGGTTCATAGTAAAATGTGCGTCATTGAACGTGAGGAGGGGAAAAAATTAAAACGTTACGGGTTTATAAGTACTGGGAATTTTAATGAATCTACCGGGAAAATATATACAGATTATACTTTATTTACCTATAATCAGCCTATTTTAAAGGAGGTAAACAAAATATTTAACTTCTTTGACACCAATTACAGAGTGTATTCTTATAAACACTTAATTGTATCACCACATTATACCGAAAAAAGAATTTTTAAATTAATTGATGAACAAATTAAAGAAAGCAAGAAAGGTAATGGTGGTTACATAAGAGTAAAAATGAATAGTATTTCAAATTATGCTATGATTGATAAATTATATGAGGCTAGTAATGCAGGTGTAAAAATAGATATGATTGTTAGAGGTATTTGTTGTTTAATACCAGGTATTGATGGTATGAGTGAGAATATTGAAGTTATAAGTGTTGTAGATAAGTTTTTAGAGCACCCTAGAGTTTACATTTTTGGTAAAGGTGAAGCAATTAAAATATACATATCCTCGGCTGATTGGATGTCCAGAAACATACATAATAGAGTGGAGGTAAGCTGCCCAATTTATGATCCGGAGGTAAAGCAGGAAGTTATAGATACTTTTAATATATGTTGGAATGATAACGTTAAAGCTAGGTTAATTAATACACCTAATGAGAATGAATATAAAGTAAATGATAAACCTAAGATAAGATCACAAGTGGCTATTTATGATTATTATTTAGATAAGCTAAAGAATTAATATGCTCTCAATTAAGAAATATGCAGCAATTGATATTGGTTCAAATGCTGTAAGACTACTAATTTCTAATATTATTGAAGAAACTGGTATGCCGGTAAAGTTTAAAAAAAACTCATTAATCCGGGTACCAATACGTTTGGGAGCTGATGTTTTTATAAACAACAAGATTTCAGAGGAAAATAAAGAACGCATGGTTGATACTATGTTGGCGTTTAGATTACTTATGAAATCTCATAAAGTAGCTAAATATAAAGCTTGTGCCACTTCTGCAATGCGTGAGTCTGATAATGGAAGCGAAATTGTTGATTTAGTACTTAAAAAAGCTGGAATAAAGATAGATGTAATTGATGGTGAAGAGGAAGCGAAAATTATTGCTGCTACAGATTTGAATAAGTTCATAAACCCAAATAAAACATACCTTTATGTTGATGTTGGTGGAGGTAGTACAGAGTTTACCGTAATTAATAATGGTAAACAAAAAGCATCAAAATCTTTTAAAATTGGTACCGTAAGATTACTTAATGATATGGTTAAGGAATCGGCTTGGGAGAAATTAGAAAATTGGATTGAAAGGCACACATCAGAGTATGATAAAGTAAGGGTTTTAGGTTCTGGAGGAAATATTAATAAAATATTTAAAGTATCTGGTAAAGCTATTGGAAAGCCCTTAACATATTTTTATTTGACCTCTTATTATAAAACCTTACAAAGCTATACCTACGAAAAACGTATTACTGAATTAGAACTAAATCAAGATAGGGCAGATGTTATTATTCCAGCCATGAGAATTTACCTTTCTGCAATGAAATGGAGCAATGCTAAACATATATATGTCCCTAAAATTGGTTTGTCTGATGGTATTATTAAAAGTATATATCATGATACAGTTTCTAGTAATACACAGTAAAATTTTGCACTTTACCCCTTAAAATATAGGTTTTTAATTATAAAACATATATTCGCATTTGTATAATTACTATAAATTATAGGCCCAAATTTATTACTTATGAAAAAATTATTACTATTTACAGCACTACTTGTATTTTCATTAAATGGATTTTCTCAAGAAAAAGTTTCAGACACTACAAAAGTTAGTGAAGAAAAATCAGGAGGTTTTGCATTTCAAGGTGTAAAATACGGAGTTAGAGGAGGTTATAATATCTCAAATTTAGATTTTGATGATAGTTCTTCAAACATAAATACTCTTAATAAGCACAGAAATAGCATTTATTTAGGGTTTTTGGCAAACATTGGTTTGTCTAGAACAGTATCAATTGTTCCTGAAATTCAGTTTTCTGCAGAAGGTGGAAATGATGAAAAACTACATTTAGATTATATTCAAGCTCCTATATTTTTAAGGTTTAGATTAAGTGAAAAAGTTCATATTGGTGCTGGACCGCAAGTAGGACTAAAAGTGCATAAAGTAGATGATCAAGCAACAAATTTCGCCTATTCAGGTGTTGCTGGTATAGAATACAAATTATCTCATGCACTTTTTGCAGATGCAAGATATACTTATGGGTTTAGGAATGTATTTGATGAGGTTTCTGGTTTATCGGCTAAAAACACCAATATTCAAATTGGTGTTGGTTATAAATTTTAACCATGAACCGTTACTTTTTTTCCTAAATCAGACATGATTTTAGCTTCATAATCAAGAAGTTGTTGCCATTTGGTATCAACTTCTTTTTTATTACCATATTTTCTCGCAAAACCTAAAAACATTGTATAATGGTTGGCTTCGCTCACCATAAGGTTTCTGTAGAATTCTGCTAATTCTTTATCTTCTAATTCTTCAGATAGTAGCCTAAAACGTTCACAACTTCTTGCCTCAATTAAAGCAGCATATAATAATCTGTGTACTAATTGAGTAGTTCTGCTACCACCCTTTGGAAAGAATTTCATTAATTGAATTACATATTCATCCTTACGGTCTCTTCCTAAAACCCAGCCTCGTTCAAGAATTTTATCATGTACCATTTTAAAATGACTAATTTCTTCTTTTACTAAAGCCACCATTTCTTGAATTAGTTCAGTGTACTCAGGAAAGCTAACTATTAGTGAAATAGCTGTACTGGTTGCTTTTTGTTCGCAAAATGCGTGGTCAGTTAAAATTTCTTCAATGTTCTTTTCAACAATATTAACCCATCTTGGGTCTGTTGGTAACTTAAGTCCTAGCATTATTATCTATTTCTTTTACTTTATAATTGCCTTTTTCATCTATTATTATTGAATAATCCGGACAATTATGTGTTCTTGGTAAACAACGAGAGGTAATCAATACCAGTTTATTTGTTTTAAGAGACTGCTCCTCATCTATATATACCTCATTATTAATATATTCAAGCGTATTGTCAATATCGGGTAAGTTTTCTAAGAAAAAAGCTGTATTCAATTCTTTTTTAAAAATCAACTCATCATTTTTATAAGCAACAACTTCTGAAATTACTTTTCTAAAATTTAGCTTAACTACACTTGAACTGGTTTTAATGGTTTGTAAAACAGAATTGTTCATGTCAGTATAAGATTTAATTTTTACCGTAAATCCATTACTTAAAATAGTATCTGTTTTAATTTCGGTATACTGTTTTGGTGTATATTTAATAACCTCAATAGGCTCTGTAGTATCTTTAAATTTCGTTATTGAATCTTGTAAGAAATCATTTTTAGATTTTCTACCGTCACAGCTACAAACCACAATAAATGCTATGATTAAGAATATTGGTAAGCGATTTAGAAATTTTTTATACATCTAAATTAAAGGTTTTCTTTAACAACTCAATATTTGGGTTTTTCTCTTTAAGTTTTTCAAATTTTTCAATAGGAGTATAGGCATATTGTTTTTCCATTACTTCATTTACTGTAATGGATAGATCTATATCAAAATTATTAAGTGATTTTCTGATGAAACCTAATAAATCATATTGATTACGTTCTACTTCAACTTTATTGGTAGCGTTAGGGAATTCCAAATATATTGTAGTTTCTTTCACTTTAGGTGTATCTATGGAAAGAATAGATGCCAAGTTTCGTTTTCCTAATTTTTGTAATTTATCAACATAAGAATTCCAAACTTTAACAAGTTCGGGCTCGGTAAAAGAATCTTTTGGTAAATCTTCTTCATCAATTACAACATTCATTTGTTTTATTTGATGCTCCTTTTTTGCTTTTAAGCTACTTAGAGAAAGCCCAGACCTACGTTTGGTATCTTGTTTTAAAATAATTTTTGGCGGTTCATTAACTTGAAAATCTTTAATAGGTGGTTTTTCAATATTTTGGTTTGTGTCTATAGTTTTTTCTTCAATCCCATTGGTTGTTTTAAGGTTTTGGTTTCTTCTCTTGTTCAGAGGCGTAATCACTGCAATAGGAGTAATGCCTTTTTCCTTAAAGTATGAAGCTGGAATTATGTAATATTTACCATTTTTTTTTTCTCCATCAAAAGTGATAGAGGCAAGCTGCATTAAGCATAGTTCAACTAATAAACGTTGATTTTTACTGCTTTTGTATTTGAGGTCGCAATCATTCGCGAGATTGATACCTTGAATTAAGAATTCTCTAGATGCCTTTCTTGATTGCTCTAAATACTTCTGTTTGGTTTGATCTCCAACTTCCAGAAGTTCAATGGTATTTTCAGTTTGGCTAACTAGTAAGTCTCTAAAATGAGAAGCTAAACCTGCAATATAATGATGACCATCAAACCCTTTTGAAAGCGCTTTATTAAACAGCAGTAATAGTTCTGGTATTTTGTTTTCTAAAATAAGGTCGGTACTTTCAAAATAGGTTTCGTAATCTAGTACGTTTAGGTTTTCGGTAACTGCTTGTCTTGTTAAATTCTTTCCGGAGAAACTAACAACTCTATCAAAAATAGATAATGCATCTCGCATTGCGCCGTCGGCTTTTTGAGCAATAATATGAAGAGCATCATCTTCGGCATCAATTTGTTGCTCTTCGGCAATGTATTTTAAATACTCTTTTGCGTCCTTAACAGATATTCTTTTAAAATCGAAAATTTGACAACGAGAGAGAATAGTTGGTATTATTTTATGCTTTTCTGTAGTTGCTAAGATGAAAATACAATGTTTAGGCGGTTCTTCTAATGTTTTAAGAAAAGCATTAAATGCGGCCTGAGAAAGCATATGAACTTCATCAATAATATAGACTTTATATTTGCCTACTTGAGGAGGTATTCTAACTTGGTCTGTTAAATTTCTAATATCATCAACAGAGTTATTAGATGCAGCATCTAATTCAAAAATATTAAAAGCGAAGTCCTCCTCGGTTTCATTACCATCACTATTAATCATTTTAGCCAAAATACGAGCACAAGTAGTTTTACCTACACCTCTAGGCCCTGTAAAAAGTAAGGCTTGAGCTAAATGATTGTTTTCAATAGCGTTTAAGAGGGTATTAGTAATGGCCTGTTGACCAACAACATCTTTAAAGGATTGTGGCCTGTATTTCCTTGCTGATACTACAAAATGTTCCATTGAAACCAATTAGTATAACAAAGTTAAAAATTCAATTAAGAAAATTTAATTTAGAGCTTTTATTTTAATAGGAGTTATTAACAAAATAAATTGGAATTAAAAATAAAAGAGGTAGGTGTGAATTTATCAACCTACCCCTTGCTATCAATCAAAAGTTACCACACTAATTTTTGATAATAAATTTATTAATAGTTGTATTGCTACCTGAAAGTTTGAAAATATAAATGCCAGAATTCAATTTTGATATATCAATTGATTCATTATTTATATTTTGCTGAAGTACTAACTGCCCCACAGAGTTGTATACAGATAAGTTTTGAAATTCTTTATAATTGCTGATTTTTATTGAATTGGTGGTGGGGTTTGGCCATAACTTTGTTTCAGTTATATTATTGTCAGTAACAGTTAAGCTAGCATCTCCAAAAACTCTAAATTCCATTAAACTACTCCATGTGCCTGTATAAGTTTCGGCTCCTAAAGTTGTTATTTTAATAAAACGCCCGGTAACACCAGTGAATGTATCAACAATGGGGTTGGAAGCTGATCCTGGTGTGGTATTATCAGATCTATCTACTATTTCAGTGTATATTCCATTTTCTGTATCAGAAATAGAAACTGCAAACTGATAGTCCCTATCATTATAACATACTAATTCTGTTCTTTCAACAGAATACATAGAGCCTAAATCTATAGTGGCCGCTTGGGGAAATCCAGAAACAGACCACCTCGTACTTGTTGATCCGTCCACCAAGTTAGCAACCTCATGATCTCCATCGTGAGTTCCAGTTCCTGTAATAGATTTGTTAAGTGCTAGATTAGGTCCAGTAGCAATTCCAATAACATTAACCAAACTTGTGTCGGTAAAACTCCCATCATCAGTGGTAACTGTAATTACAGCATTACCCTCTGAAATAGCCGTTACCAATCCGTTTGAATCTACACTAGCAATTGCACTATTACTGCTATTATAAGAAACACCCAAATTAGAAGCGGTGGCAGGAATTACGGATGCCGATAGTTGTTTTGTGTTCCCAACAATTAAATCAACATTTTCTGGAGTTATAGTTACACTAGAAACACTAACATCTCCATGATTTACAGAGAAATCATATACTAAAACTTCGCCGTAATTATTTGGGTCATCCGTATCAACACCTTCTCTATCTGGATTACTTTGAGTATAATTACCTATTTTAAAATAAGAGTCATCATAATCTAAATCCATAACATAATCATTGGCGCCATCTTTTACTAAATAAGAGCTTGCACTATTATTATTAAAGGCCGTAAGTAAATTTCCGTCTTCAGAATAATAACAATAATGCTTGCCGTCTTCAACAAGGAAAATAACTTCATGAATGGTGCCTAAAGTATAATTTGTTTTAATTGTTAAATCACTTCTTAATACACCTCCATTAAAAGATAAAAATAGATGAGAATCTTCAAGTCTAAGTACCATTGCATCATCAATACCGTCATCTTTATTACCATGAATTTGTGTTGCTACCAAATGTGATTTATTAATTGGAAGATGTGTAATGGCTTGTTTTACGTAAACCAAATGAGAACCTTCTGTAGTCCAATAAATGTCTACACTACCATCGGGAACTCTTTCTCTAAGCTCTGAGCGGATATAGCTAGAGTTAGGAGTGGTGCCATTATCATTTCTTATAGGGGCTTTAAACACTATGGCATCACCTGTGCCATTAACATAGAAAAACTCATTATTTTGTTCTCCGCAAAGGGTTTTGTCTTCAACTCCAGTCGGATAGGTAATTTTCCATTGATTGCAATTATCCATTAAATCAGAAGGAACAAGTTGTGCATTAACTTGAATAGTTACCAATAATAATGTCACCAAAATGGTTATCGAATTTATTTTTTTAAATGATAATAAATGCATTTATAAGCTGATTATTAAGTACTTAGTTAAGTTGAAATTATTGGTTATCCAAATTGGTTAACCAATACATGCTAACAAATAAAGTAAAAATTTTTGACATTATAAAAACTCTAATTAAAAAATATGTTAAACCGCAATTAAAATTTGATTAGAAAATAAAATATTTCACTGTAATTAAAAATTCATTGTTTTACTTTTGCATTAAGTAGATTGCCTTATCGCTGCTATTTTTTTAGTGGAGGAAAGTCCGAACACCGCAGTGCAATATAGTGGTTAATGACCACCAGTTGTGAGACTAGGAAAAGTGCAACAGAAAGTATGTACAGGTAATGCTGTAGTGAAATCAGGTAAACTCTATATGGTGCAATGTCATGTATACCAACGTCTAGGGTTGCACGCCCAATGTTGGAGGGTAGACAGCTAAAGTGTATTGGTAACAATACGTTCAGATAAATGATAAGGGCTTTTTCTTTTTGTGATTCTTTTTCAAAAAGAAAAAGTACAGGATTCGGCTTATAGATTTACTTAAAAATAATAAACCCTTCTTATATTTTTTAAGAAGGGTTTATCTGGTTAAAAATGGTTGGTTGATATATTATTCGGTTTTTGGTGAATAATGTAAATCTGGTCTCATCCAACCAGTTTCTTCTTCCCATTTACTTACGTAGTTTAAAACCTTATTGAATGTTTCGAAACGGTCTGGACCTAAAACTTCTTCATTAGCCTTAGTTTTTTGTGCACTATCAATTTCATCTTTAGCAGGTACAGATACTAAAAAGTAACTTTTCATTGAACCAAACCCAGAATGATAAACATTATAGTAATTGGTTGAACCCTTGGCAGCAAACATGTCTTTTACTGCTTTCATACCTTCTTTTAGTTTTGCCTTGTTTTTCGGACTGTAATATAATTTGAACCATTTTCTATAGTTTTGGTCAGACATATCTGTTCCTTCCGGCGCTGGATAACTTAAATCTTTTATACTATGCATAATATAGCTCCCATGAGAACTATAGCACTGGTCGAAGCGGTTAAACATATCCTTAAATTTATCACCCATAGCCTCAGCCATATCAGCGAAAGGGTTTTTATCTAATTCTGCAAAATTTTCAATAGGGGTAATGTAATAATAAGTAAAATCATCACTCATAGCGGTAATCCATGATGCTTGCAGGTTATGCGTTGTACTAGCTTCATGAAATTCTTTAGCTATTTTTTCATATTCACCAACTTTTGATGGTTTTACATTGTCTTGATGAATTTGAAATGCTTGTTGTGCATTTAAATGCGTTGTACCGAGAAATAGGACAAGTGATAGTGTTAATACTGCTTTAATTGTTTTCATGATGTATATATTGATTGGATTAGTTTTATTCTATTCTTCAGATTCAGCTTCAGTATTTGCTTTAGCTGCTTCAGCAATAGCCGCAAATTCAGCATTCATTGAAGTGCCATCAAAATAAACATGCTCTTCAACTATTTTGCCATCAATAAACTGTACTGCTAAATGAACTGGAATAGACAGTTCTTTGTTTGTAGCTGCAAAAGTTCCAATATGAGTTCCCCAGTAATATACCCAAGTTTCATCTTCTTTATCAAGAACCATTTCAATGTATTCCTTTTCATGATTGAAACCATAAGAGGACATAGCAGCAGTCATGTCTTGTAATGATTTTACTCTATCTGTAACGCTAACAGATTTAAGGGAGTTTACATATATTTTGGCGGTATCTACAAAATGACTTTTCCAAGTATCCCAATCACCAGATTCATAAGCTTTTATTCCAGACATTAAGGTTGCTGTTTGTGCAGATTCTGGGAAATAACGTTGGGGTTTGGTTTGACATGCTAAAAATAAGGAAAATGCTAGTCCTAGTAAAAAAAGTTTTTTCATTTCATTTATGGTTTTAAGGTTAGTATTCTTTAAGCAACCATAAACACTATCAAAAAAAGAAATCTTTTCTTGAATAGAGAGACAAGTATGAAAATAGAGTCAGGACTCTTAAGGAGAACTCTAATATACTGAAAAAAAGATAATTATTATAAATTTATGTTGTCTTTAGGTTATTTGGAAGAAACTAAAGACGTTACCACCGTAACTTTTTGAATAATTGAAATGAGTTAAATTAGATAAATCTGTATGTTTTGAATGCTCTAATATTAGCATTCCATTTTCCAATAATAAATCATTGCTAAATATCAATTCAGGTATTTTAGAAAATTGTTCTACTGAGAAGTTATAAGGTGGATCTGCAAAAATTATATCTGATTGTATTTTGGCTTTTTCTAAAAACTTAAAAACATCACTTTTAATAGTTTGAATTGGCATTTCTAATGCTTCAGAAGTTTCATTAATAAATTTTATGCAGTTATGATTTTGGTCAACCGAAATTATAGTTTCAGTACCTCTTGATGCAAATTCATAACTAATATTTCCAGTTCCCGAAAATAAATCTAACACTGAAATATCATCAAAATAGTATAGGTTATTTAAAATATTAAATAAAGATTCTTTAGCCATATCCGTGGTGGGACGAACCGGAAGGTTTTTTGGAGCAACAACCCTTCTTCTTTTGTATGTTCCTGATATTATACGCATTATAAGGAGTTAGTTAAAGCAAAATTTGAATAGGAATATTTAACTGGTTCAGAAAAATTGTTGGTATTATTTCTATGTCCAAAAGTAATATGTCTAATATATCTATAAGCTATTTTATAAAATTCGTCTTGTTTATTAATATTACCTGTAAAGACTAAATTAAATACCTCAGGGTTTAGGTTTAATTGTTCTGCTGTAAATAAGATATAATAAATAAAATCTTCCTTGGTAATGTATTCAAATGTGTTATAGAATAAAAGCTGAGCATTTTTTACAGCAACAAACTCAAAACTATTCTTCTTTACGTTTATATATACCTTTGGCTCTTCTGAGTTTTTTTCTAATTGTAAGATGGAGTTTATTAGAACGGTGGAAATATGTTTAAATGTAAACGAGCCAAACCTATCATATAAATAATTGTTTATGTTAATATATGGCACATAAATACATACGCTATCACTTAATTCAACTTCATCGTATGTTATATAGTCAGACTTAAGAATTTTTGAATTAAACTTTAAATAATCAGCTATAGCCTCTTCCTTAAATAGAGCTTTTGGAACAATGGTTGACAATTCATTATCATGAATCACTATAACCTTATCAAACCCTCCTTGTAATGCCTTTTCGGTATTAAATAATTCCTCTAATTTATTTAACAGTTCAAAAGGATTCAGTTTTTTTTCAAATTCTACCTGTTTTAAAGTAGTAATAGTTTGAATACTTTTTTGAATAATACAAAAAGAAAGTCCATTCAAACTTATTTGAATGGACAGTTCCTGATTAGTTAGTTTATTAAAAGATTTATTCGTTATCGCCATATGTTTTAGGCCAGTTACCAATGGTTTTAACCTCTTCCATTGATCCTACTCTTAAAGCATCACCATTAACACCATCAACAGACACTACTTGTTTTTCTTGAACCAATAAATCTGGATTAAGGTCATGTAAAATAACATCTTTTTTAACAGAAGCTTCAAACACAGGAATATTAATACTATTTTGCTCTAAGAATCCCGCTTTTAAATCAAATGTTTGTCCAGCTTTTCCAATTGGCACATTCATCATAGTTTTATATCTGTCAGAAGTTTTAAATAATGAGTCTTTTACAGATTCAAAACCTAAAGTGTCTATTATCACAATATCTTTATAAGTATCAACTTGGTATAATTTGGTTAAGGCCTCATCAATAACACTAGAATCTCTACGCTGAGTAATTGTAAATTTAGCTGTATCAATGAACTTGATTAAGCCATCAAAGTTTTTAGCAAACTCACCTGTTACTGTTCTGTGTGCTAATTGAGAATCTCTAATATCAACTAAACTCTCTATTACTTTTGCATAACGTTTTTTCTTTTCCTTATTAAACTGAATTGGCTCATAAATTGATTGGTAGGTTTGATAAGCAAAAAATCCAATTAATAACCAAAGGATAATACTTAAAACGGGTTTTACTTTAGGTGGTAAAAATTTATCTACTACTTTAACCAATACAATGGCTAATACAATAGCTCCAACTGCAATAAGAATAAAATTTAACATTGTTGTTTTTTAATTAAAAAGTTATAAAAGGTCTTTCGCAAATCTACAATTTTTTTTTATTCGTTAAAACCTCTAGTGAATAAAAATCATTCTATATTTGAATAAATCATTTTTTGCTTATCATTTAATGACCGAATCAGAATTTTATTCTCTTATAAAAAATCAATTTCCGTTTCAGCCTACGCTAAAACAAGATGTTGTTTTACAGCAGTTATCAAAATTTATTTTTAATAAATCATCAAAGGCTTTATACGTTTTAAAGGGGTATGCTGGAACAGGAAAAACTACTATAGTTGGAACGATTGTGACCAATTTATGGAAAGCAAAAAAAAGTGCTGTATTAATGGCGCCAACAGGCAGGGCTGCAAAAGTAATTTCTAATTATTCAAAGAAGGAAGCTTTTACAATTCATAAAAAGATTTATTTTCCTAAAAAGGAAAAGGGAGGAGGGGTAAAGTTTGTATTGCAACCAAATAAACACAAAAACACCCTGTTCATTGTTGATGAGGCATCTATGATACCTGACACTCCTGGAGATTCTAAATTATTTGAAAACGGTTCCTTATTAGATGATTTAATGCAATATGTTTATTCTGGTCATCAGTGTAAATTATTACTGATTGGAGATACTGCTCAATTACCTCCAGTAAAGCTAGATTTAAGCCCTGCCTTAGATGAGAATAAAATTAGCTTAAACTATAATAAAGAAGTTAATCTAATAGAACTTGATGAAGTAGTTAGGCAGGAGGAAGATTCTGGGATTTTGGCTAATGCTACTGTATTAAGAGGTGCTTTATCTGATGGCATTTATGATTATTTTAAATTCGATTTAATTGGATTTAAAGATATAGTTAGACTAATTGATGGTCATGAAATTATGGATGCTATTAATGATGCCTATAGTAATTTGGGTAATGAAGAAACAACAATTATCGTAAGAAGTAATAAGAGGGCAAATTTATATAACCAGCAAATACGAACCAGAATTTTGTTTAATGAAAGTGAGCTATCAGCGGGAGATTATTTAATGGTAGTAAAAAATAATTATTTCTGGATTAAACCTACTACTGAAGCTGGTTTCATAGCTAATGGTGATATTATTGAAGTTTTAGAAATATTTAGAATTGAAGAAATTTATGGTTTTCGATTTGCTACGGTAAAAATCAGAATGGTAGATTATCCAAGAATGAGACCATTTGAAACAGTTTTACTATTAGATACTATAAGTGCAGAAAGTTCATCACTTTCATATGAAGATTCCAATAGATTATATCAAGAGGTAGCCAAAGATTTTGAAAATGAAAGTAACTATAGAAGATTTTTAAAAATTAAAGGGAGTAAGCATTTTAATGCATTGCAAGTTAAATTTTCATATGCCATAACTTGTCATAAATCTCAAGGGGGGCAATGGAATACGGTTTTTGTAGAACAACCTTATCTTCCAAATGGTATTGACAAGGAGTATTTACGTTGGCTTTATACTGCGGTTACCAGAGCTAAAGATAAATTGTATCTTATTGGTTTTAATGATGATTTTTTTGAGGATTAATAATTATGGAATTTGATACTATATTAAGCATATGTTTAGGGGTTGGGTTATCGGCATCAGTTGGCTTTAGAGTTTTCTTACCTTTATTTGTTTTAAGTTTAGCGGCTTACTTTGATATGTGGCAATTGAACGAATCTTGGCAATGGATTGGAAGTACAACTGCATTAATTACATTAGGAGTTGCCACCTTTATAGAAATTGTTGCTTATTTTATTCCATTTATTGATAACTTATTAGACAGTATAGCTATACCATTAGCAGGCATTGCTGGAACCATTATTATGTTATCAACAGTTGCTAATTTAGACCCTGTAATTACTTGGTCTTTAGCAATTATTGCGGGTGGAGGAACAGCTGCAGCTATATCTGGAACTTCTACAACTACAAGATTAGCTTCAACTGCTACTACAGCCGGGGGTGCAAACCCTGTTGTATCAACCTTAGAAACAGGTGTTTCATTGCTTATGTCTGCGCTATCTATCTTTGCACCTATTTTGGCCATAATACTTGTAGTTATAATATTGTTTATAGTTTTTAAAGTATTTAAAAAGTTTAAGCGCTCAAGGGGTAAAGCCTAAATATTTATTTTATTTTTGATGAGATTTGATTTTTAAGTTTTTATGAAAATAATATCAATGATTCCAGCACGTTATGGTGCTTCTAGATTTCCAGGAAAGTTAATGAAAGACCTAAATGGTAAATCAGTGATTCTTAGAACATATGAGGCAACTATGGCTACACAATTATTTGACGATGTCTATGTGGTTACGGATAGTGACATTATTTATGACGAAATTGTTAAAAATGGTGGAAAAGCTATTATGAGTTTAAAAGAGCATGATTGTGGTAGTGACAGAATAGCAGAAGCTGTTGAAAACATGGATATTGATGTCGTTATTAATGTTCAAGGCGATGAACCTTTCACAGATAAAGAATCACTTGAAAAACTAATTAAGGTTTTTAAAGAGGATGACAACAAAGAAGTAGACCTCGCATCTTTAATGGTTCATATTAATGATGATGATGAAATAAACAACCCCAATACCGTAAAAGTAATAATAGATAAATTTGATTTTGCTTTATACTTTTCGCGTAGCCCTATACCATATCCTAGAGATAAAAGTATTGATGTAAAATATTATAAGCATAAAGGTGTTTATGCATTTAGGAAACAAGCCATTTTAGATTTTTATAGATTACCCATGTTAACTCTTGAAGCGTCGGAAAAATTAGAACAATTACGGTATCTTGAATATGGAAAGCGTATTAAAATGGTTGAAACAAATGTTCAAGGTATTGAAATTGATACTCTTGAAGATTTAGAACGAGCAAGAAAGGCATGGAAGTAAGTTATAAAAACATAAGAGTTATTGGCTTTGATGCAGATGATACACTATGGGTAAACGAAACTTATTTTAGAGAGGCAGAGCAAGAGTTTTGTAGGTTGCTTTCGGAATATGAAACACCAAATAAAATTGACCAAGAATTATTTAAAATGGAAATGAATAATTTGGGGCTTTATGGATACGGGGTGAAAGCTTTTGTTCTTTCTATGGTAGAATCTGCCTTAGAACTTTCAAACTATAATGTGTCTCATAAAACTATCCAGAGTATATTAAATATAGGTAAGGAAATGTTAAATAAGCCAGTTGAGTTACTTGATGGTGTTGAAGATGTTTTAAAAAAATTATCAAAAAAGTATAGACTAATATTAGCAACAAAAGGCGATCTATTAGATCAAGAAAGGAAACTGGAGAAATCGGGATTAACTGATTATTTTCATCATATAGAAATTTTAAGCGATAAGAAAGAAGCTAATTATGCCAAGTTATTGGGGCATTTAGATGTAGAGCCTTCAGAGTTTTTAATGATTGGTAACTCGCTTAAATCGGATGTACTACCTTTAGTCAATTTAAATGCAAAAGCCATACATGTTCCGTTTCATACTACTTGGGCGCATGAGCTAGTCACTGAAAATGAAACTAATGGTAAAGAGTATAAAACAATTAATAGTTTAAGAAACCTTTTAGAATTACTTGATTAGATTTTAATCATTAAAGTTTAATAAGTTATTTTTACAATTTAGTAATAGAAAACACATAAATGAGTTATAAAAACTTTCCCATGGTGCCAAGAGTAGTTTTTGGCAGAGGTAGTTTCAATCAATTAAGCGAAATATTAGCTCCAAAGCGATTAAATATAAGTGCTCCATTTATATTTTTAGTAGATGATGTTTTTAAAGGGAATTCGTGGTTAGTATCAAGAATACCCTTGTCTTATAATGACAAGATTATTTTTATATCTGCAGCTCAGGAACCAAAAACCTCACAAGTTGATGAATTGGTGGAAGGCATTATACTGGATTCAAAAGAATTACCTTCGGGTATAATAGGTATAGGTGGAGGTACTCTATTAGATTTGGCTAAAGCTGTTTCAATTATGCTAACTAATAAAGGTGAGACTAAAGATTATCAAGGCTGGGATTTAGTAAAGAACAAAGCGATTTATCATGTTGGTATACCTACAATTTCAGGTACAGGAGCCGAAGTTTCTAGAACTACAGTACTTACAGGTCCCACTAGAAAATTAGGAATTAATTCAGATTACACACCATTTGATCAAGTTGTATTAGATTCTGAACTCACTAAAGATGTGCCTAAAGATCAGTGGTTTTATACGGGAATGGATTGTTATATTCATTGTATAGAATCTCTTAATGGCACTTTTTTAAACACGTTTAGTCAGACGTATGGAGATATGGCGTTATCATTATGTAAAGAAATATTTTTAGAAGACCAGTTAAATGAAAAAGAAGCTCAAGAAAAGCTTATGATGGCCTCATGGCATGGTGGAATGAGTATTGTATATTCTCAAGTTGGCGTAGCACATGCCATGAGTTATGGGTTGTCTTATTTGTTAGGAACTAAACACGGCATTGGAAATTGTATTGTGTTCAATCATTTAGAAGAGTTTTATCCTGAAGGGGTAGCTATCTTTAAAAAGATGAAAGAAAAGCATAATATCACTTTACCTCAAGGTATTTGTGCGGATTTAAGTGATAAAGAACTAGATATTATGATTGATGTAGCTCTTAGTTTAGTACCACTATGGGAGAATGCTTTAGGAGCTAACTGGAAAAAAATCATTACTAGAAAAAAATTAAAATCTTTATATCTAAAAATGTAACATGCAATGTTTAGCAAAATTTATTTACTACAAACTTCTTAGATGGAAGGTAGTTGGAAATATAAGTTTTTCTAAACATGATATAAAGAAAGCAGTTATTATAGCTGTTCCTCATACAAGTTGGCATGATTTCTATATTGCCGTTCTATTACGTTCTGTTCTTGGTGTAAAAGTGAATTTCGTTGGAAAAAAAAGTTTATTTAAGTTTCCTTTTGGATGGTTTTTTAGAGCTTTAGGTGGTTCTCCAGTAAATAGATATTCCAATGAAAATAAAGTAGAGAGGATTGCAGAAATTTTTGAAAAAAAAGATGAATATAGAATAGCAATGGCCCCAGAAGGTACAAGAAAAAAAGTAAAAGAGTGGCGAACCGGATTTTACTATATTGCTAAGAAAGCAAAAGTACCAATTATCATGTTTACCTTAGATTTTGAGAATAAGCAAAACAAAATATCAGAACCTTTTTATCCTACTAATGACTCAAAGGCAGACTTTAAGTTTATGGAATCATTTTACAAAGGGGTGAGGGGTAAAGTGGTTGAGTATTCTTAAAAAGACATTTAAAAATGCATTTTGGCATAGAAATTGTTTTCAATAATATGTGCTAGTAAATGAAACATAAAGTAAACAATTTATTGTCACTAAAAAGAAACATCAACTAATACACTTAAAAGCCAAAAAAGCTATTTCATATTGAAATAGCTTTTTTTATTGTAGTAAATAAATTATTTAATCTCCTTTAAGGCATTATCAATTAAAGTGCTTAAATGTTGTTTATGTGCTCTTGAAATGGTGTTGCCAGATGGGGCAGCCATAGATCTAATTCTTTTTAAATTATAAAGCGCCATTGATTTAGCATTATAAGTAAAATTATTCTTTTGTTTTCCTGTTAATAGTGCTATTAATCTATTAGTATATTCTAATTGTAAGTTTTGTCTAAACGTATTAACATTGCCATAAATATCTGCATTAAAAATTGCTGCGTTTAAATCTGTCATGAATGATGACAAACTATAGTTATTACCATATAATTCAGAATCGGTAATACGTTGTAAAGTATTTGGATGTAGCAAGTGACTTAAAACACGCTTTTGGTAAGCCAATACTTGATTGTGAATTTTTGGGTCTTCCTGTGAATAATCAAAACCTCTTCGTTGTCTAGCTAAGAAATTATATAAATTGTTAGGAGCATCAAATGCGTTTGGCGCAAACACATAATCTTTTAAAGCTTTCATAGCACGTTTTTGATCCTCTAAACTTACAGGTGTATAGGGTTTAGTTTCACCTTTTTGACCAGCCATAGCTCTATCTATATAGACCCCACCAATATACCTTGATATTACAGTAGCGGCATTGGCTTTTTGTCCACTTAACGTATAATACACACGCCTTAATTCATGATAAGTTTCACCATTCTTTGTGAATTTATCCTTAATTGTTTTCATAAGGTCATTTGATAGTTCAAATCTATCTATAGCATACTTTATTGGGTCACTAGATTGATCAAAAATCATTGCTCTTGGGTCAATTGCTTTACCTGGAGCCCTCATATCATCAGCATCATTACCAAAAATATGTTCAGGCTTTGTAGATTCGTTTAGTAAAGATTGACGGTCAGCTTCAGACTTAAAAGGCGTATAACCTAATTCAATAGCCCAAATATCATAAGGACCAATTGTAACATCATCATATTGCCCTTGTTTCTCTCTATCTTTAGTAACATTGACAATGGCATAATCCATAATAGAAGCTGTTAAACATTTACCTTTTATAAAATCAGCATCTGCTAGTTGTTCTGGTGAGTATAATTGACTTGCTTTAAAATTATGATTTAACCCTAATGTATGTCCAATTTCATGAATAACTACAGCAGTTAGTACTTCCTTTTGAATTTTGTTTAACTCAAATTTTGAGTTGCCATAAACCTTAGCTGCGGTTTTAGCAAAATGGTAGTTTGCTTGCATACCATGTGCGAATGTACAATGCTCTTCAGAAATAACATTTTCTTTAACATGATAAGGATTAAATTCCGTGTTTGAATCACTAGAATCGCCCGAGTCAAAAACTTTTGAAATATAATCACCTCCTGAAAATATATTATATTCCATCATTATATCTGCACCAATGATTTCACCAGTTCTGGGGTTTGCCACTCTTGGACCATAGCCACCAAACGGAGGATTTGGGGACGATGTCCAACGCATTACATTATATTTTATATCACCAGCATCCCATGTTGCATCATCAGGTTGTTGCTTTACCACAATAGCATCTTTAAAACCAGCTTTTTCAAAAGCTATATTCCATTCCAATATGGCATTTTTAATTGTTTCACGCCATTCTATTGGTGTAGTATTTTCCATCCACCATGTTATAGGCTCAACTGGTACAGATACGTCTAATTCCGGGTTCTTCTTCTTGAGATTCCATCGGTTTATTAAATCTCTATATGGTACAGTGCCTGTACTAGTTTGGTCGTTAAATTCATTAATAAAATAACCTACTCTTGGATCATCAAACCTTACCTCGTAATCATCATCTGGCATTTCAATTAGGTTGTGGTTTACTTTAATACTAACATTTCTTCCATCAGTCACGGCTTCAGACCCATTACCTAAAGTTGAAGATTTAGAGTATACATATTCTGCCTCAATATTTGTGTTGTCTTGGTAGTTTCTTATATAGTTTATTTTGGTTTTATTTTTGTCTAAGTTGCCTAAGGTGAATGTTTTAATTGAGGTTCCAGCTGATTTTGATGGTTTGATTTGAATAAAAGTTTCTTTAAGAAAAAGATTATCAACATTAATTAAGTATAAACCATTTTTATTATCGGTGGCTTCAATTTGTATACTTGCCAAATTGCCATCAGAAATATTAGCTTTTTTTGCTTTTGAAATAGCATTATTTGGGTCAAAATAAAAGGATGTATTTTGTTGTATAAATTCAATTTTATTAAAATGTTTGGTAATTTTTATAATTCTTGAACCCTTGTAAGATCCTCTATTTACTCTTCCAGCATCAACAACACCATCGGCTATTTGTGCAAAGTGAATAAACTCTTTATCTATATCATCTTTAGAAATTACCATTTGAAGTTTTCCGGTAATAGTATCTTGGTAGAAAGTAAACAACCCATCAATTTTCTTACTAGATTTGGTTAAAGAAGCAATAGTCTTTTTAGGGGTAGGCTTTACTTTTGGAATAACTGTGGCAGCTTCATCTTTTTTCTTTTTGTTTTTTTTCTTTTGGGCATCTATATTTTGAGGCATTAGAAAAGCTACTAATAAAAACAAAACTAAACTAAGTTTGGTGTGATTTGATACTTTGAAACTCATAGAACGTACATTGTAGTTAAATAATTAGAAGTCATTTTTATAAAATGATACCAAATTTAACTAAATACAAATAAATTTGTTACAAATAAATGTTAAAGCACATATTTGTAATTCTAATTTATTAGATTTTTCCTAGAATTTTATCCATAACCCAATTAGTGTGCAAAGCAGATTTGCCATTGGATGGGTGCTTACAGTTATTATTTATAAGTTCGCCCCTCATGCACTCTACGTGAAATTGCTGAATGTGCTTTGGATTTTCCAGAATTAAAGATTCATTTTTATTACTTGAAGTTAAAACCAAAGGTTTATCGTGAAATACGGCAAATTCTATTTTTCCCTTATTCCCAAAAATAACTGCTTTGTCTAAATGATCATCAGCTCCAAAATCCCAAGTCCCAGATCCAGTAGCCCCACTATCATGAATCCAATTGGCAGTTACTGCATCTGGTGCATTATAATAACCCTGTTGGTTGGTGGCAAAACCGCTGGCATCTGCATAATCTCCCAATAAAAAAGCAAACAAATCTAAGCCATGGCTTGCCAAATCATCAAAATAACCACCAGGTGCTATTTTAGAATCTGTTCTCCAGTTATAAACCTTAGATTTATCTTTATTGCTAGCGGGTTTGGTTTGAATCCAATTAATATGTCTTACCTCTCCAATTTGATTACTATTAAGCCATTCTTTTACCTTTAAAAAACGTGGTAATGAGCGTCTGTAGTAAGCTACAAAAAGAGGGGTATTCTTTTGCTTGAAAGTATTGTATATAAATAGGCTATCTGAATAAGAAGGGGTCATTGGCTTTTCAATACAGCAGATTTTACCCGCATCAGCAACCTTTAAGGCATAATATTTATGACTGTCTGGAGGTGTGGCAATATAAACAGCATCAATTTCTTCGTCATTGATTAATGCATCGGCATCAGAATAATACTTTTTTATTTGATGTCTTTCAGCATAATCTTTTGCTTTAGCTTCATCACGTCTCATAACAGCTACAAGTTCAAAGCCTTCAGTCATTTTATAAGCTGGTCCACTCTTAACTTCGGTAACATTACCGCACCCTATGATTCCCCATTTAATTGTTTTATCTGATTTAATGGAGTTAGACATGGATTAAAAATTGAAATTAATCTTAATCGGTAAGTTCTTGCATGGTATGATACACGTTTTGTACGTCATCATCTTCCTCCAGTTTTTCTAACAGTTTTTCAACATCAGCTACTTTTTCAGCATCTAATGGTTTAGTAACTTGAGGAATGCGTTCAAACCCAGAAGATAGAATTTCAATGCTGTTTTCTTCTAAATAGGCCTGAATTTTACCAAAACTTTCAAAAGGCGCGTATATCATAACGCTATTTACTTCATTTCCGTCTGCATCTTCATCAGTATCCTCAAATATTTCTTCAACACCAAAATCTATAAGTTCTAATTCTAATTCTTCTAAATCTAAATTATCACCTGTAATTTTAAAGTTGCAGGTGTGGTCAAACATAAAAACAACAGACCCAGAGGTTCCTAAACTACCATCACATTTATTAAAATAGCTTCTTACATTTGCTACGGTACGTGTATTGTTATCTGTAGCAGTTTCAACTAAAACAGCTATTCCATGGGGTGCGTAACCTTCAAATATCACCTCTTTATAATCACCTTGGTTCTTATCAGAGGCACGCTTTATAGCCCGTTCTATATTATCTTTAGGCATGTTTACAGATTTGGCATTCTGTATAACCGCTCTAAGACGAGAATTACTATCTGGATCAGGACCTCCTTCTTTAACAGCCATAACAATGTCTTTACCAATACGTGTAAAGGCTTTACTCATTGCTGACCAACGTTTCATTTTTCTTGCTTTCCTGAACTCAAAAGCTCTTCCCATAATTATACGTGTTTTTTAATTTCGAAAAAGCGAAAATAATTCGTTTTTCAGTCTAAGACAAATTTATTCTACTGGTTCTACAATGTTTTCAATGGCTTCTGCCAACTCAAAATCTTTTTTGGTTATACCTTCGGCATCATGTGTAGATAATGAAATGGTAAGTACGTTGTAAACATTTGTCCAATTAGGGTGATGGTTCAATGCTTCGCATTCAAACGCTATTCTACTCATAGCGCTAAAACAGTCTCTGAAATTTTCAAATTCAAATTCAGCATTAATGGCATTGTTGAAGTACTCCCAATCAGGAAATCGTAATAATTTTTTTTCTATTTCTTGTTCAGATAGTTTGCTCATAAGTATAAGAGTTAGTTAATAACTATTAAATGTAACAAATTTAACTATTGAATTCAATTTAATTTTAATTCATTAATAATGTCTGAACTTATTATTTGCAAGTGTTTAGGGAGTTTGTTAGTTTTTGGTAAGACTGCTAGATAACGCTCGTCATTTGTTGTGTACACTTGTTTGTAAATTGCTTTTATTGTGGTGAGTTCTTCAACCATCTCCTTAATAAAGTCGTCATGATGTACTAAATCTGTGCTTCCCAAATGAAAGATGCCAGATTTATTTCTGTTAACAATATAATGTACTTGTTGCGTAAGTTTGTCATCGTTAGTAACGTTCATCACCAAATTAGGGAACACCTCTACAGGTTCTTTATCTTTTATGTTTTGGAGAATTTCTAATATTCTAGGCGATTGAGAACCAAATACCATTGGTAACCTTAAAATGGCAACATATTTTTTTGGTAAACGTTGTAACATGTTTTCAATTTTAATTTTTAAATGCCCATAAATACTATTGCTTAAGGTTTTATCATCTTCATAACTGGGGTATTTACTGTATGCATCAAAAACATTAGCGGATGATAAGTATATTATTTTAATTTTTTTAGAAAAAACATATTCTGAAAGGTGTTGGTGTAAGATTACTTGTTTTGAAAAATCACCCCTTAATGCTGAAATGATTATAGTAGGCTTTACAATATCTAGAATTTCATAGATGTCGTCTTCCTCAAAATTAAATTGAAAAAATTGGTGGTTTTTCTCATATTGTTTTTTGGAAGTTCTGTATGTGCCATAAGTTTTAAAGTATGAGCAAAGCTCTTTATAGATACCGTTACCAATAAAACCGCTAACACCAAGTATTAATATTCTATGCTTTCCATCACGTTTAATCATACTTCATCTAAGCTAGTAACTATCTAAAAAATTGAGAGTTGTGTTTTAGTTGTAAACTGCTCCAAAGCTAGCATACCAAGTTTTGAATTCCCTTTTTCATTTAGCCCAGGTGCCCAAGTGGTAATTACGTAGTTGTCAGGAAGAAGAGCTACTATACCGCCGCCTACACCACTTTTTCCAGGTAATCCAACTTCGAATGCAAATTCACCAGCTTCATCATAAAAACCGCAGGTAAGCATAATAGCATTAATACGTTTTACTTGCTGCTCAGTTAAACGAGTTTTTTCAAACAGGCATTTCCCTTTATTTGCGAATAGGTGAAATGATTTTGTAATTTGTTCACAAGTCATTTCAAGTGCACATTGCATGAAGTAATAATCTAAAACTTCTTCAACCGAATTGTGTAAGTTGCCAAATGACTTTAAAAGGTTAGCGGTTGCATAATTTCTATAGCCACTTTCTTTTTCAGACTTAGCTATATTAGGGTTGTAATTAATGTTTTTGTCTCCAGTAAGATCTCTAATATAATTTAAGAAACTCTCAACGGGATTTTCAAATAAAGTTACTAATATATCTGCAACAACTATAGCGCCTGAGTTAATAAAGGGATTTCTAGGAATACCATTTTCTATTTCCAAAAGTGCTAATTGATTAAAAGGATGACCTGAAGGTTCTACGCCTAATCTATTTAAAATGGTACTGCCTTTTTGTGAAGCTGCCAAGGCAAGTGCTAACACCTTTGAAATACTTTGAATAGAAAATGGCTTATTGTAATGCCCAACACCGTATTCCTCACCGTTTTTTATTTTTAAATGCAATCCAAAATTATTAATATCAACATGCGCTAATTCTGGGATATAAGAGGCTATAGTTCCCTTATCTTTAACAGAGACCACATGATTATAAATATCATTTAAAACGGTTTGAAAATTCATTCTAATTCTTGTAAAATGGAAGTTTTACTACAGTAGCGGGAACTGTTTTTTTTCTTATTTGAATATTGATTTTACTATCAATATCAGCAAAAACTCTAGGAACATATCCTAAACCTATACCTTTACCAAGGCTAGGAGACATGGTTCCTGAAGTTACACGTCCAATTTTATTGCCATTGCCATCAACTATATCATAATCTTTTCTAGGAATGCCACGTTCATCTAATTCAAATGCGACCAGTTTGTTTTCTGGTCCACGACGTTTTTCATCCTCTAATGCTTTAGAGTTGGTGAAATTTTTAGTAAATTTTGTAATCCAACCTAAACCAGCTTCAATAGGAGAGGTGTTGTCGTCAATGTCATTTCCATAAAGGCAATACCCCATTTCTAATCTTAAGGTGTCACGAGCTGCTAATCCAATAGGTTTAATTCCAAAATTGGCTCCAGCTTCAAAAACTTTATCCCAGATTTGTTTTACCTCAGAGTTTTTGCAATAGATTTCAAATCCGCCACTGCCAGTATAACCTGTTGCAGATATAATGGCATGTTCAATGCCAGCAAAATCTCCAACAATGAAATTGTAAAAATTAATAGCTGATAAATCATGACTAGTTAAGCTTTGCATAGCTTCAACGGCCTTTGGGCCTTGAATGGCAAGTAAAGAGTAGTCATCACTCAAATTACGTATAGTAGCTCCAACATCATTTTTAGAGGCAATCCAATTCCAATCTTTTTCAATGTTACTAGCATTAACAACTAATAAATAGGTGTTTTCTTTAACTTTGTAAATAATTAAATCATCAACAATACCACCAGTTTCATTAGGCATACAGCTGTATTGAGCTTTTCCAATAGTCAGCTTACCGGCATCGTTACTACTAACTTTTTGAATTAAATCTAAGGCACTTTCGCCTTCAATCAAAAACTCCCCCATGTGAGATACATCAAAAACACCAACGGCATGTCTTACTGTTTCATGCTCAATGTTTACACCTTCATATTGAACGGGCATATTATATCCGGCAAAAGGTACCATTTTGGCACCTAAGGCAAGGTGGGTTGTTATTAAGGATGTTTGTTTCATATTTGATTAATGAATTTAATTTTTAAGTGGAGCAAAAATACAAGATTTTTTTTTCTTGAAAATTGATAAAACATCCAAAGAAAATCTATATATCCAAGTTGTTTTTATAGTGACAAAATTCGAGTAGTATTTCAAATTTTTAATTAAAAAATTAAATAAATGCAATGCGCAATAAAATGGAATTACTTACTATATTAAAGTAAGCATGGGTAATATTTTAGATTGTTTGGGTAATAATTAATATTAGCACCGTGGCGTTTATATTTATTTTGTATTTGACTAAATAAATAAAAATGAAAAAGAACATATTACTTATTATTATATCCGTAATCCTTTGTGGAATTAATAATATGCAAGCTCAAACAACGGTTAACTCTTTAAGTGCATTGATACCATATCTGGATGATGATAATGCTAATATTAAGTTAGCACCAGGAACTTATACAATTACAACAGCCACTGCTTCTTTTTATGGGGGCTATGAAACTATAGGAAGTAATACCCCCTACACTTTATTTAAATTCTCTGGAAATAACAGTACTTATGATTTTACTGATGTTAAAATCCAAGTTGAAACAGGCGTATTTAGAGAGTTTGGAAATAATGATGTTTATGAAATTCGTATAGCTGGTAATAATAATATACTCAAAAATTTAACTTTAGAAGACATTGGATCTGTACATGACAATCCAAGACGCGGTGCTCTTAGTATGGCAATTGATGGGCAACATAATTTAGTAGAAGGTTTTCATGTTACAGCCAAAGGATCATTGCCTTATGGTTATGGAGATATTTTTGGAAAGGGTGGTGGCTCACTTACCCCATTAGATAAACATAGCGGTATTTTAATACGAGGAGATTACAACACCCTTAAAAACACAACTATGATTCACAGGGCTTTTGGGCATTGTGTTTTTATGCAAGCAGCGAATCACCCTACTATAGAAGGGTGTTATATTGAAGGAGAGATGAGAACCACTGATGATATTTTAACCGAAGAAGGTACTGGAAGTATTGCTGATAATTTAGACTTTATGACCACTTGGGGATATAGACTTCCATCGGGTTTTATGCTTGCACTTTGTGAAGCAGGAATACGTTCTTATAATGCTGGAACAACAACCATTAATGGTGTTTCATATCAAAGAGGTTCTAACGATATTACAATTAAAAACACAACAGTAAAAAACACTAGGTCTGGTTGTACAATTTCTCAAAGTTCTGGTCAAAACCATGTAGAAAATGTTACACTTATAGGAAATGAAAATGGTTTCGCCATTGGTAGAGGAGAAGTTATAAATTGCTATGCAGATGCCGCTTATGGTCCAGCTTTTAACGGTAGTAGTAGCATAAATGGAGTAGTTACACTATTAGATCCAGAAAATGGCTATTATAATGGTTCTAAATGTTTAGCTAGTTCAACTGGAGGAACGTTTACTTTTAATTCTAATGTTACTAATATTCCTGAAGATATGTCCATTCAAATGGGGAGTTACAGGTCTTTTAGGCATCAAGAGGGTAGTAATTTAATGTACCAAGTAACTACCAATTTTTCTGGAGCAACGGTTTATAACAACACAGGCGGGGCTATAGACTTAGGAGAAGGTTCTAGTAATTGCGATATTACCACATGTAGTATTGTTACCGATTTTGGTTCTGCAAATACGATTAATTATTTAGATGGTTGTGAATATACCGGGGCATGTGATAATACGGTAAATTATATAAGGTCAGAATGTTTTGATTCTATGTCTGGAATACAGGCTCAAGGCGGCCATATAGGATTTATAGAGAATGGAGACTGGGCAGCTTATAACAATATAGACTTAACAAATATAGATTTAAGTTCGGTAAGGGTAAATACTTCTAGTAAGACAAGTGGAGGGACTATTGAGGTGAGATTAGATAGCCTTACAGGTACTTTATTAGGAACTGTAAGTGTATCGGGTACTGGAAATTGGACTAACTGGGATGTTGTAGAGGGTAACATTACTAATGTTTCTGGGGTTCATGACTTATATTTTGTTTTTGTTGGGGGTTCCGGCTATCTGTTCAATATAGATTGGATATCATTTCAGGGAACAGCTATTTTAGGTATTGAAGATAGCAACACATTGCATGGGGTGAATATCTATCCAAATCCCGTAATCAATGAACTTGTTATTAATGGAGCGGAAGGAGCTTTGCTTGAAGTGTTTAACATTAATGGTGTATTGGAAGGAAAGCATCTAATTTTAGGAAATAAAGAAGCTTTGTCTTTGAGTAATCTAAACTCGGGAATTCATTTTCTTAGATTTATAAATGATAGCGGAGTACAGGTTAAAAAGATAATTAAGAGATAGAAATAAAAGGTATGGTGTCTTACCTTTAGATTAATAATAAAAAAACTATATAGGCAGAATTAATCTTATATTTCTGTCAGAAGTTAATGAATAAAAAAGCTCAGAACTATCGTTCTGAGCTTTTTTATTTAAATTTTATGAGATAAATATTTGTCTTATCATTATTTAAAACATCAGCTCAATAAAAAACCTTTCAAATCATAATAGGTAGAAATAATAGTAGATACTTTTTCTTTTCCCATTACTTCTTGAATTTGTTCAGGTAGCGGTTGTTTCTCTTTAACAACCTCCTCAACAACATCTAAAAACTTTGTAGGGTGTGCCGTTTCTAAAAATACGCAATGTACATTTGGATTTTCATTTAGATATTCTTTACTACCTAAATATCCAACAGCTCCGTGTGGATCAGCAACGTAATTAAATGCATTATACATTTCTAACATGGCTTCCCTAGTTTCATCGTCAGTGAAGCTATATGAAGAAACGTTTTCTTTTAAATTTTCAAATTGATTTTTGTAAATCTCCTGAATTCTAATAAAATTACTTGGTGCTCCAACGTCCATAGCATTACTAATAGTTTGGATAGATGGTTTTGGCTCATATAATTGCGACTGTAAATAACGTGTTACTACATTATTTACATTGTTTGATGCCACAAAATGTTTTATTGGTAAGCCTAATTGTTGTGCCATCATGCCTGCGCATATGTTCCCGAAGTTTCCACTTGGTACAGAGAACACAATATCATCATACTTTTTATGTAGTTGCTTGTAGGCAAACATAAAATAAAATAATTGCGGTAACCAACGCGCAACATTTATGGAGTTTGCTGAAGTTAGTTGCATTTGGCTGGTTAATTCTTCATCCAAAAAAGCCTTTTTAACCATGGCTTGACAATCATCAAAAGTACCATTTACCTCTAAAGCTCTAATATTCTGACCAAGAGTAGTAAGCTGATTTTCTTGAATATCACTAACTTTTCCGCTAGGATAAAGTATTACTACATTAACTCCTTTAACCCCCAAGAAACCATTTGCAACTGCGCCTCCAGTATCTCCTGAGGTTGCTACTAAAACGGTAACTTCGTTATTATTATTTTTATTGAAATAACCTAAACAGCGTGCCATAAAGCGTGCTCCAACGTCCTTAAACGCCATTGTTGGCCCGTGAAACAATTCTAATGTAGAGATATTTTCATTAAGCTGTACTACTGGAAAATCAAATGACAAGGTTTCTTCAACAATTGTTTTTAAAACATCTTCCGGAATTTCAGGAGACACAAATTGCCTAATAGCTTCTAGGGCTATTTCTGTATTAGATAAGTTGTCTATGTTTTTAAAGAAATCTTCACCTAAAGGCGTAATGCTTTCAGGAAAATACAAACCTTTATCTGGGGCCAATCCTTTTACAACAGCATTCTCAAAAGTTGAATCTGGTGCCTGTTTATTTAGAGAGTAATAGTTCATTTTTTAATTCAAAATTTTAATTCCTTTGCTATTTATTTTTGATACATGCATATCAAATTCAATACCTGTTTTAGCATATACTTTTTCAACAGCATCTTTCACATTTATAGCATTTTCCACACCCTTACTTAAAGAAAATATTGAAGGTCCAGAGCCTGAAATACCAGAGCCTAAGGCTCCGGCTTCAACCGCAGTCTTTGTAACTTCTTCAAAATGCGGAATCAACTTACTTCTATAGGGCTCTACAATAACATCATGCAAGGCATTTTTTATAACTTCAAAATCACCTGAGTGCAAACCATGGATTAAACTACCAAAATTGGCCCATTGTTTAATAGCATCTTGCAAGGGAACTTCTTTTGGTAATAAACCTCTAGATTCAGATGTTTTAATTTCTATTTGCGGATGAATAATAGTGGCATATAAATCTTCCGGAGAAGGTATTTCTAATATTTCCAAAGGGGAAACACTTTTAACTAATGCAAACCCCCCAAACATAGCTGGTGCCAAATTATCGGCATGTTCACATTTACTGGCTAAAGCTTCACCTTTAATGGCAAACTGGGTTAACTGTATTTTATTAAAAGGTCTTCCTAAAAGTTCATTCATTCCGAAAACACTTCCAACTGCACTAGCGGCACTACTTCCAATACCACTTCCTGGTTTTATCTTTTTATAGATTTCAATTTCAAAACCAAAATCAATATCAATTGCTTCATACATAGCCAAAGCAGAAACTCCTGAAACATTTTTCTCTGCTTCAAATGGTAAATCAAACCCTTCTATTTTAGTTATATGAATACCTTTTTTTTCTACTTTGCGTATAACCATTTCATCTCCAACGCTATCAAGACAAAAGCCCATAACATCAAAACCGCAAGACACATTGGCTACTGTTGCTGGAGAAAATATTCTTATTTCGTTCATTTTATCTATTAAATAACTTTCTGCTGCACTGGAGCAGGAAATGTCACTTTCTTTGTGTAATTCCATAAGGCCTTAATCATTTCCTAATCTAATAATATCTGCAAATAATCCTGAAGCAGTCACATCTGCACCAGCACCAGCACCTTTAATTATCATTGGTTGCTCTGGATATCGTTCTGTGTAAAACATTACTATATTATCACTTCCCTCTAAATTATAAAATGGATGACCATTAGGGATTTCTTGTAAACTAACACTAGCTTTACCGTTATCAAATTTGGCAACATATTTCAACTGACAATCATTCGCTTTCGCTGAAGCATATAAGCTTTGATAATGTGCCTCATCATCAATTAATGTTTGGTAGAAATCATCTACTGTATCACTTTTCAATCCAGATTCTGACAAGAATGGCGCGTTTTCTATATCTTCTAAATTCATTTCAACGCCACTTTCTCTGGCTAAAATCAAAATCTTTCTAGCTACGTCTACACCGCTTAAGTCAATTCTAGGATCCGGTTCTGTATAACCCTCAGCAGCAGCTTGTTTTACAATGTCATAAAATTTGGTAGAATCATTAAAATTATTGAAAACAAAATTTAAACTACCAGATAATACAGCTTGAATGGAGTTAACTTTATCTCCTGAAGCTATTAGGTTATTTAAAGTGTCTATTACGGGTAATCCTGCACCAACGTTAGTCTCAAATAATAATGGTGCGTTATACTTAAGTGATAAACGTTTTAATTCTTTATAGTTAAAATATTCACTTGAACATGCAATTTTATTACATGCTACTACGGAAATGCTTTCTCTTAAATATTGAGGGTACAAGTCTGCCACATTTTTATTAGCTGTAACATCAACAAAAATACTATTCCGTAAATTCATTGTTTTAGCATTTTCAAAAAAGCCCTGTAATGATGCTTGTTCGCCATCGGCTAATTGTTCTTTCCATGATTTTAAGTCTATTCCCCCTTCATTAAACACCATTTTTCTGGAATTTGACAATCCTACAACTCGAATATTTATTTTTAGGTTTTCTTTTAAATATTTACGTTGTTGTTTTATTTGCTCAACCAAACGTTCACCTACATTACCTACACCAGTAATGAATACATTTAATTGTTTTGTTTTAGCTTCAAAAAATTGTTCATGTAAAACGTTTAAAGCCTTTTTAACATCATTTTCAGCTATAACAACAGAAATATTTTTTTCTGAAGCCCCTTGAGCAATTGCCCTAACGTTAACGTTATTTTTTCCTAATGCGCTAAATAGCTTTCCGCTAATACCTTGATGGTTTTTCATATTATCACCAACAAGAGCAACAATAGATAATTCGCCCTCAACAATAATTGGTTCAATTTTATGAAGTGCTATTTCATTTTCAAATGTAGAGTCTATGGCTTCTTTAGCTGCTTTTGCATCTTTAGCTTCAACGCCTAAACAAATAGAATGCTCTGAAGATGCTTGAGTAATTAAAATAACATTTATTTTTTCTTGAGAAAGTGTTTCAAACAAACGTTTTGAAAAACCAGGAATACCTACCATACCACTACCTTCAAGGGTTAACAAGGCAATGTTGCCTATGTTACTAATACCTTTTACGGGTTTATTAGAGATAAGTGCATCATTTGATATTTTAGTCCCAGCTGCTTCTGGCTCAAGAGTGTTTTTGATATATATTGGTATTTCTAAATCTAAAACGGGTTGTACCGTTGGCGGATATAAAACCTTAGCCCCAAAATGTGATAACTCCATAGCCTCTTGATATGAAATCTCACTGATAGGGTAGGCATGTTTTACGATTTTTGGATTGGTAGTAAACATACCACTTACATCTGTCCAAATCTCCAATTGATCTACCTTTAAGGCAGCAGCTACAATCGCAGCCGTAAAATCAGAACCTCCACGACCTAAAGTAGTTTGTTCTCCATTAACTGATTTAGAAACAAATCCTGGAAGAATAGTAACCTGTTGTGATGCAGCATTAAAATAGTCCTTAATATTCTTATTTGTAATGCTATAATTTACTTCTGCTTTTGTGAAAATAGCATTAGTAATAACAAGTTCTTGAGAATTCTTGCGTTCCGCAGATAATCCTCTACTTTTCATTGTTTCAGCAATAATGAAAGAAGATAATAATTCACCAAAACTCACTAATTTATCAGATGTTTTTGGTGATAATTCATTGATAAGAAAAATACCATTTAACAAATTATTTAGTTCTTCTAATCGCTTATTTACAAATGCAATTACATTATTGTTATTATTTGGTATTAATTCGTTTACAATATTTAAATGAATTTCTTTTATAGTATTAAATACCTCTAAAAATTCAGAATCTTTATTTTGCGCTAATTTTCCAGCTAATAATAATTTATCTGTAATACCACCAACTGCTGAAACTACACAGATTACAGAATCACTTTTAGAATAATCTTCTAAAATACTTATAACGTTATTTATATTTTTTGAAGAACCAACTGAAGTTCCTCCAAATTTTAAAACTTTCATTTTTTAATGAATTGATAGTTGAAAATATATTTTTTACTGTGATTAATGTTGAAATCACAAAGATAGCCCGAAGTATATAAAATTAACAACCCCAAAGGGTAGTTGTTGTAGTTGTACCAATAAAAGAAGTTGTTCCATTAGTATAGGAAGCAAAAGTAAATCTTGTATTTTGGTCTAAACGGTTCATAAAAGCTATGATAATACAAGCCAAAAGTATTACATTTAGCCTAATAAAAAAACTAATATTATTTTTTTGTAATATTCTTAAACAGAACTCTTATTCTTTTAAGAAATGCAACGTAATTACTAAAGAATTAGAAATTCAATAATTAAATATTTTAATGAAGATATTCTCAAGAGAACAGGTTTATGAAGGCGATAGGTTAACTGCTGAAAGGCAGAACATTACCTCAACAGAATTGATGGAGCGTGCTGCAACCCAAATATTTAACTGGATTCATATGCGCATGCAAGGTGCTCAAGTACCAGTTCATGTGTTTTGCGGAATTGGTAATAATGGTGGTGATGGCTTGGTGTTAGCAAGACACTTGATAATTCATGGTTATAATGTTAAAACCTATGTGGTGAATTATAGTGATAAGCGTTCTAAGGACTTTTTAATCAATTATGACCGTATTAAAACGGTAACAAAAGATTGGCCATTATTGATGAAAAGTGAAGAAGACTTTCCGCAGATTCATCCGGATGATATTATTGTAGATGCCATTTTTGGAATTGGTTTGAACCGCTCTGTAGTAGATTGGGTAAAAAACTTATTTAGACATTTTAGAAGCACAAAAGCTTTTACACTTTCGGTTGATATTCCTTCTGGATTAAGAACAGATAGGGTGCCTGAAAATGAAGATAATGTGGTTTGGGCTGGATATACATTGAGTTTTGCTTCACCAAAATTAATTTTCTTTTTACCCGAAACTGCTAAGTATACCGTTCAATGGGAAGTGTTAGATATAGGTTTAGATCAAGAATTTTTATTTTCTACAGTAACGGATGTTGAACTCATTGGTAAACATGAAGTTTTACCGATTTATGTTCCAAGAGATAAGTTTTCTCATAAAGGACAATTTGGACATAGTTTAATTATTGGTGGGAGCTATGGAAAAATTGGAGCGGTAACATTAGCTAGTAAAGGAGCATTAACAGCAGGAGCAGGATTAGTTTCTGCATTTATCCCTAAATGCGGGTACAACGTGTTGCAATCTTCTTTACCAGAGGCTATGGTGTATACTGATAAGAATGAAGAATTAATCACTGATGTTAAATTTGATATAGAACCCACTGTTGTTGGTATTGGAGTAGGAATAGGAATAAATTCAAAAACTATAACTGGTTTTGAGGCGTTCTTGAAACAAAACAAATCTCCCTTGGTTGTAGATGCTGATGGGATCAATATCTTGTCAAAGAAGAAGGCACTGTTGAAATTATTACCTGAAAATACAGTTTTAACACCGCATCCAAAAGAACTTGAACGACTTATAGGAGTTTGGAAAGACGACTTTGATAAATTGGATAGGGTAAAGGCATTTTCAAAGGAACATAAGGTTATTGTTGTTCTTAAAGGAGCAAACACTATTACGGTTTTAGAAGATAAACTTTATGTGAATACCACTGGAAACCCAGGGTTATCTACAGCAGGTAGTGGAGATGTTTTAACAGGTATTATTACAGGATTAATTTCTCAAGGGTACAACCCACTTGTGGCTTCTATTTTTGGCGTGTATTTGCATGGTAGGTCTGCAGATATTGCAGTTGAGGATTATGGGTATCAAAGTTTAATTGCTAGTCACATAATTGATTATTTAGGCGAGGCATTTATAGATTTATTCAAACAGCCAGAACCGCCCTCTAAACCAGAAGAGAATAATGAAGAAAAATAATCATATAAAAAAAGCCGCATATAGCGGCTTTTTTTATATGAGAATAATAATTCTATTGATTAACTATTATTTTACTTGTAGTTTTTGAATTGCCCTGTCTTACTTCCAATAAATAAACACCGTTAAAAATGTTATTTAAATCTATTGTTTTGATAAGGCTATTGGAGGTAACTTGATAATCAAAACTTTTAATAACTCGTCCCTGGATATCAAATAAATTAATCTTAACATTGTTATTAGATGTTAATGGGCCTATTTTAATATTTATGCTTTTGCTAGCTGGATTTGGCCAAATATTAATGTTTTTTAGCACGAATTCTTCAGTGTCAAGCGTGCTATTCATAACAATATTTTGGTTAGAAAGCCATCCTTTAGCGGTATTCCTAATATCAACTAAAAAGCTATCATTAAATGTACTTGTTTGTGTATTTGTAAAAGTAATTTTACCAGTATTAACATCATCTTGAGTAAAAGTATCACCTATACTCATTGCAGCACTATTCTTTTCTAAGACTCCAACAGATGGTAAGGTAATAATTGTGAAAATTTGTTCAGCAGCAGTTTCTCCACTTGAAGTGGCTTCAAAATCAGAATTCTGAAAAGTATAAGTTCCATTTAAAGGTGCGCTAAATCCATTATTTACTAGATTAGGTATAGAAGTGATGTCATTTATAACGCATATATCTAAACTAAACTCAGTTATTGCACCACCATCATTATTATTAGGATCACCAATTTTTAATTTCCATTCTCCATCAGCAGCAAGATTAACGAATTCTGATAAACTTTCTAGAGGAGCTATTGTTCCAGAAATACTTGGAACTACGGCGTCATCACAAAATAAAACTGAACCAGAATCTGAATAGGTAACATCAAAATCATTTCCATCTCCAGGGTTGGTAGTATCTCCTCCAGTGTCAGTTGCACAAGAACTATCAAATAATAAAACCTGTGGGTTTCCAATTGAAGCAGGGCCTTCTAAAGTGATGTTTATATCATTTACCCATGTATGATTAATTTTAAAACTAGTTTTGACAGATTCAATATTTAAACCACCTGTTGAAACTGTAACTGGAACTGAAGCGAAAACTCCAGCTGTGGTTCCAATAGTAGCATCACTAAAGTCAGTTGCGGTGAAAACATTGCTGCCGCAATTTAAGT
Source organism: Seonamhaeicola sp. MEBiC01930 (assembly GCF_045277075.1). Classification (GTDB taxonomy): domain Bacteria; phylum Bacteroidota; class Bacteroidia; order Flavobacteriales; family Flavobacteriaceae; genus Seonamhaeicola. The sequence continues at coordinate 3,131,228 of NZ_CP104270.1, forward strand.
TTCCAACTTGAAAACTATAGGTTTCAGAGTAATTGCCTGTATTACAATTATTATCTGGTCTTACTCTCCAATAATACACTGTTTCACTAGATAAACCTGCTAATTCAAAACTTAAATCGGTTTCCGTGCTAGAATAATCAATTGAAGAAAAAGAAGGATTAGTAGAAACTTCCACTAAATAACTTTCAGCATTTAAATTTTCAGCCCAATTAAGAGATAGAGATGAAGGTGAATTTGCAGCTCCGTTAGCAGGTGAACTTAAACTCTGAGGATAAGGCGTGAAGTCTGAATGTAAGACACGTAAAGAAATAATTCTTGTTTCAGTTTCATTGCCATCATCACCAATAACACTAATATTATATGTGTTAGCGCTAACATTTTCAAGGTTACTGAAAGTTACATCAAATGATCCATCTGCATTTAGTGAATTAGGTGTAATGCTAGTTGTTGCACCGGTGGGAACACCGTTTAATGAAAAATTTGTGGTAGCCCCGCCAGTTTCTAAGTAATTAAAGCTGTATGTAGCATTATTTGAAGAACAAATACTTTGATCTGTGCTTTGTGTATTTAGAGTGAAATTAGAGGATAATCCTGTAACAATAAGTGAAAAATCCTGAGAACCTCCAGCTAATGTGCCTTTATGCGTTACTGTTATTGTGTATGTTCCGGCAGCCCCAGATACATCCACTCTTTCATAAGGATCAACGGTATTATCACCCTGCCCGTTTGTGTCAACACTTAAAAGCTTCCATGGTGTATAAGTGTTAGTAGTTTGTGTTACTCTAATATCTAGATCATTTACCAAAGCAGCAGTGTCATCATTGAAATATATATTGCCATCGTTAACAACACCTGTTTGATTTATTATTCCTCCTTGATCTGTCCAAGATATGGATGCCAACAAAGGGCTCGTGCCATCTGAAACAACATCAAATGTGAAAGACTCACCATTGTTTAATCGTTCTTCAGATATCCATGTGGAAAATCCATTTTCACTTATTGTTTCGGCTGCTACTTTAGCATTAAGTAAACCCCAGCCAGAATTAGCATCAGGGCCAGCACTATCAACATCATCAGCCGTATGTAAAGCTAAACCTTTTAATGTTGCTGATTTCATATAACTACCATAGAGATTGTTATGGTGTTGTTGTAAAAGCAACAGTGAACCACAAACATTTGGTGCCGCCATTGAGGTTCCGCTTAAAGTAGAATATTTTAAAACTGGACTTGCAGATGTAGAATTACTAGTTGAAGTAAGAGATTCTCCATTTCCCATTATATCTGGCTTTATTCTTAAGTCATCTGTGGGGCCTTCAGAGCTAAATGAACTTCTAGTACTACTGCCCAAAGTTCCATCAACGTTGATTACAGCATCACTACCAGAAGCAACAATCAAAGGGTTTTTAGCAGTTTTATCACCTAACAATTTATCATAAAGCGCATTACTACCTAAGGGGTTTGAATTATCACTGTCTGAATCACCAGAATTTCCTGCAGAAAATACAGGTAAATAATATGGAGCATTATACATTAAATCATCCCAGTCCTTTGATTCTTGGATATATGCGCCAAAAAACCAGCTTAAATCATCTGCGAAATCTTCGGATCCATAACCATATGAGTGGTTTGATAATAACATACCACTGGCTGCAGCGGCTGTTGCTTCTGCTAAATCGTTTGTTGAGTTGTATCCAATAGCACTTGCTTGAGGAGCCATTCCTTTTGCTGATGCTGTTACCCCAGATGCAATTATAGTACCCGTGACATGAGCAGCATGATTGCTTGTTGCTGTTTCGCCATCACCAACAGAAAGCCTGTCTGTTCCTCCTGCGCCGTCATATTCATTATGTGTTAGAAGTCCTGTTCCTCCAACTTCCCATATATGAACTGTCATATCTTGTCCTTCTAAGTCAAGACCAAGACCACCACCATTATGTAGATAGTTAGTTCTAGTTGAAACAGCTGCATTAACATTAAAAGATCTGAGATAAATAGGTTTACCATTTATTACTTTTTTTAAATGATAATCAGTTGTGTTTCTAGTGTATTTTACTTGCCAATTATTTCTTTTGGCCTCTTTAATGGCATCATTATAATTGGAATAAAAAGATTTTTCAAAAGAAATTTCTAATTTTTTTAGTTTCTCAATATCATAATCTTTAACTACTTCTTTAGTTTTTAATGAATTTTGAGAAAACCCTGAATAAAAGAAAAAAAAGCATAATAATATGCCAATATTAACTTGAAAGTATTTGTTAGTCATAGTCTTAAAAATAATTTTCTTGAAATATAAGAAATTATAGTTAAAACAGATGTTAATGTGTTTAATAAAAAGCGTTTATGACTTGGTGTTTACTTAATTGTAAGTACTTAAATTGATTTTGGTTAAATTTTGATATAAAAAGAGCCTCAGTATTGAGGCTATTTTTAACTTTTAAATATTAAGTTTATCAAGTAATTCAGTTAGTTTTGGACTGGAAGGCCTAGGAGCATTAGCATCAACAATATTACCTTTAGGGTCTATTAATATGAATCTTGGAATTCCACTAATTTTATATCCTTTTACAAAATCTGACTTCCAACCATTATCAGCAAATAATTGAATTCCACTCATGTTCTTGTCAGATATCATTTTTTTCCATCCTTCTTTTGATGCAGCAAACCTTTCTTCAGGAGAATTTCCTTTAAAACCTCTACCGTTATCAACAGATATACTAACGAATTCTATATTTTTATCATGATATTTTGTTTCAATTTCCTTTAAGAATGGAATCTCACGTTTACATGGCCCACACCAAGTAGCCCATACATCAACATAAACATACTTCCCTTTTAAATCTTTCAATGAGGTAGTACCGCCGTTATAGTTTTCATAGTTAACAAATTCTGGAGATGGCTTTCCAATAAATTCATCATATTCACTAACCTTAGATTTTTGTTGGTTATAAGCATTAAAAAAGCCTTCTTTCATTATATCTATACTGTGTTTTTCATTACTATAAACTGTAGAATCAATGTTTTCTGAGTTATTTAGTAAGTCTGAGAACCTAGAATGGATATGTTCAATTTTTGCTTTAAAAGCCTCTTCATTTAAATTTAATAGTTCAGGGTTAAACTCTTCTCTTTGTATAAGAATCTTTTTAGCAATATAATTACTAGTTTCAGAGTTTTTTCCTTTATAGGTTATTGTTTTGTCTAATTCATTAGCGTTTGCGGTTAAACTAATGTTAGCATCATTTTTTAAAAACAAAAATGTTGATGCCTTCCCATCAAAAAGATTGTAAATACCAGATTCAACTTTTAAAGTATCTTTAAAGCTACCATCTTCATTTACATGTATGGTTTTCGAATAGGTTCTACTTCTAATTAATAATGAATCACTATTCTTATCAGTGATTTTTCCTGAAAGTGTGGCGTAATCTTTTGGTTCTTCTTTACAAGATATTAAGACTATTGCTAAAGCAATTAATAATATTTTTTTCATTTAAAAATTTAATTAATATTCAAAAATAAAGAATTGGCAACCTATCAAAGCTGATTTTGGTTTTAATTAACATTTTGAGATATATTATAGGTTTATAACAAGCTCTTTATACTCAACAGTTTTTGGGATAATGTTTAATTTAAACAATTCCCGTTGAACGTTGTTAAGAGTGTCTTTATCAATAAGCTCCTGAGACCACTCGGTAATTTTTAGCCATTCTTTTACATCTTCTAATTTTTGGTTATACCTGTTTGCTATTGTTTTATCTATACTTGGTATGTTTTTGAAGTCAGTGGTGGTATTATTAATAATATTAAGTATAGCTTTTAACTCATTTACAGAATTGTTTATAAATTCTTCCCTAACCGCTATGACAAAACAAGGCCAAGGGGAAGGACATTCTCCAATTCTATTGAAAATGCCTTCATCTACTATCGGTTTTGTTGTAAATTTTTCCCATAAGAAATAGTCTGCTTTTCCATTTGTTAAACCATCAACGGCTCCATCTAAATTTTTAATAACCTCAAAATTCAAATCTTTGCTTAAATTCCAGTTATTATTTTCTGCATTAATATATGCCATCAAATGTGACCCTGACCCATATCTACTTATTGCAGCTTTAGTACCTTTTAAGTCTTCAAAAGTTTTGTAGATAGATTTAGCGCTCACGTGAACTCCCCAAATTAATGGCGATTCTACAAAGGTTTGTACAATTTTACTTGGATTTCCAGCAATAATATCTTTAACAATACCCTCAGTTAAAATTACAGCAATATCTATATCACCATCTCTTAATCCTTTACACATAGCACCTGTACCACCATAGTAATCATGCCACCTTAGATTAATACCTTTATCTTTAAATTCACCATTTTTAAGTGCCAAATACCATGCTAGGTTAAAATGTTCTGGCACACCACCAATATTTACGTGCTTCATTTGAGCTATAATGTTTATTCTGTAATTTTATTTAACGTGTAGACAATTAGTTCTTCTATGATTTTTCTTGGATTTTCACTAAAATTACCGGTAGCTCTATTGGCTATAATAGCATTAATTGATAAGGCATTGTGGCCTAGTAATTTGGATAAACCATATATAGCAGAAGTTTCCATTTCTAGATTGGTAACCCGTAATCCATTGAAATAAAAAGTATCTATACTATTATTTAATTTAGGGTCTTGTAGTGATAACCTTAAAACTCTTCCTTGAGGCCCGTAAAATCCTCCGGCAGTTGCAGTCATACCCTTAAAAGTTTTACTGCTTTCTAGTTTTTTTTCTAAAGACATACTTCCTTTAAGTACTATGGGAGTGGCCTTTACTTTATTCCATTGGGTATGTTTTATAAATGCTTCTTCTATATTAGGGTGATTTATAGTGTCTATTTGGTAAAAGTGAAGCATGCCGTTTAAATCTAAACCATATTCACTTATTACAAATGAATCAACTGGAATATCTTTTTGCAAAGAGCCTGATGTACCAATTCTTATAATATCCAGAGTGGTAAGTTGTTCTTTTGGTGTTCTTGTTTCTAAATCAATGTTAAACAATGCATCTAATTCATTTAAAACAATATCAATATTATCGGGACCAATTCCTGTTGAAATTACAGAAATTCGGATACCATTATATATTCCCGTATGTGTTTTAAACTCTCTTTTTTGGGTTTTAAATTCAATGCTTTCAAAATGATTAGAAACCTTTTCTACTCTATCTTGATCACCAACAAAAATTATGGTACTGGCAACATTTTCAGGTTTTAGGTTGAGATGATAAACACTACCATCAGGGTTTAAAATTAATTCAGATTCTTTTATGGGCATTTAAATGGTTTTTACAAGTTTGTTTTCTTGTTTGCTAAATTGAAAATCTAACTTTTTTACACCTCCAAAAGTACTCTTATCATTTATTTCACTGGAAAAATTGTACTGTCTTAATAGAGCTTCGTATCCTTTACGATTTAATTTTATTTCTGTTTCTGTTTGGGTGTAGAAAAATGAAAGTTGATTAATTATTCTATTTAATTGCATGTCTCCAAAACCATAAAAACCTTGGTAATTTAGAGCATAACCAAGTAAGTGGTGTTTAGACTTGATAGGATTCTTGTCAATAATTTCTAAAATATTACTTTCTATAGTGCTCAAACCACTTTTACTGTCTGGAAATCTTTTTAAGTGGGCCTTTAAGCAGTTACTCAAATAGTCAAATGAAGAACTTTTAATTATAAAAGGCTTGAATAAGTTATGATCTTTACCGTTGTAAATTTGCCAAATGGTTTCTGCTAATTCAATATCCTCATAATTGAGCTTAATTCTATTTTTGTAGTGGTGTGTTAATTGTTCTGAACTTAATTCTGAGAGTCCTTTAAGGTTTTTACTTCCTGAAACTCTCCCACTACAAACTAGAGAAATTGGTAACTTGATTTTTTTTTGTTTAATTAAACTAATAACGGCAACTAGGTTTATGTGACAAAACAGGTCATATTCAAACCATAAAACTATTTCCGATACATTTTTTACTGAATCTAATTTGCTAATTTCATTTTTAAATGCATCAATATCAAGATCTACATTGTAGGTTTTATCAAAAAAATCAGCTCTAACATTAAAAAATTCTTCAGAAGTAATATCTACCTTTGTGGGACCTTCACAAAGCATTTCGTGCCAAGTAAGAATACTACCTTGGTAGCCAGAATCATTTAAATAATTAGTTAAAACATCTCCATTTGTTATATGTAGTTGGTTTTGTTTCATAATTAACCACCAACTCGTTTTACCTTAAACCCTTTGTCTTTTAGTATAAGCATAATTTTGTCTCTATAATCACCTTGAATTATGATTTTATCATCTTTAAAACTACCACCAACACTTAATTTTGTTTTTAGCTCTTTGGCTAATTGTTTAAAATCTTCGGTTGCACCAGTGTAACCTTCAAGAATTGTGATGGGCTTGCCTTTGCGTTTCTCATATTTACAAATAATAGGATCGTCTTGAATCCAAAGATTGTTATCTGTATTTGGAGACTCATCAGGTGTTTTTTCTGAAACGTGATCTGGGAATAAATTTTTAAGCTGATCTTGTAAATCCATATTATTAATTTTCAATAACAGTATCTATTATTTTGAAAAATATAAACGAAAATTGAAAAATGAGTTGATTATTTTTTTATTAAACCTAACTCAATTAAACGTTCATTTAAAAAATCACCAGCGGTAATATCATCAAACTGTTTAGGGCTATTCTTATCTACACATCCTTCAAGAACATCAAGTTTCATATCACTAATGGGATGCATAAAAAACGGAATGGAATATCTAGAAGTACCCCAAAGTTCTTTAGGTGGATTTACAACTCTATGAATAGTAGATTTTAATTTGTTGTTTGTGTGTCTTGATAACATATCTCCAACATTAATCATTAATTCATCTGCCTCTGCAATAGCATCAATCCAAACACCTTCATGATTTTGTACTTGCAGCCCTTTTCCTTGCGCTCCCATTAACAACGTAATTAGGTTTATATCTCCATGAGCTGCAGCTCTTACGGCTTCTTTGGGTTCTTCTTTAATAGGCGGATAATGAATGGGTCTTAAAATAGAATTACCGTTATAGATATATTCATCAAAATAAGTTTCCTCTAAGTTAAGGTGCAATGCTAAAGCCCTAAGCACATATTTAGCAGTTTTCTCAAGCATTTTGTAAGTTTCTTTACCCACTTCATTAAAACCTGGAAGTTCTTCAACAATTACATTATCTGGGTACTCTTCTTTAAGTTTTTCATTATTTGCCACGTACTGCCCAAAATGCCAAAATTCCTTTAAATCACCTTCTTTTTTACCTTTGGCACTTTCTTTTCCAAAAGATACATATCCACGTTGTCCTCCAATTCCAGGAATTTCGTATTTTCTTTTTGTTTCAACAGGTAAACTAAAAAAATTTTTAACTTCACTGTACAATTTGTCAACCAAGTCATCATCTAAAAAATGTCCTTTTAGGGCCACAAATCCTATGTCTTCGTAGGCTTTACCAATAGAGTCTACAAAACTTTGTTTTCTAATTGGATCATCAGAAATAAAATCCTTCAAATTAACGCTTGGTATACTATTCATGTGGTTTTTCTATTTGTGAGTAATACAAATGTACAAAAACATTGTAAAGTTAAGTAGCACCTTATTATTCTATCTTTTTAAATTTAAATAGTTATTTCGGTGATTTATAAATTTAAAAATTGATGTTTTGAAAATTCATAGGCAAAAATTTGTTCCAAGAAATAAGCTTGTGTTTAAATATAATGAATTGAAAAATGAAAAAATCACGTACTTTTGATTTACATGATTACTAATTAATGAACAAAGATTTTTCTAATACTACTTTAGAATTTAAAACTGAAAAGCTCAATAAGGATTTGCTTATTGAGTTATATAAAAACATGCTTAAACCAAGGCTAATAGAAGAAAAAATGTTAGTCTTGCTTCGTCAGGGAAAAATTAGTAAGTGGTTCTCTGGTATTGGTCAAGAAGCTATTTCTGTTGGGGTAACCATGGCTTTAGAAGTTGATGAGTACATTCTTCCAATGCATAGAAATCTGGGGGTTTTTACTACAAGAAAGATTCCATTGTATAGGCTTTTTTCACAATGGCAGGGAAAAGCTTCTGGTTTTACAAAAGGAAGAGACAGGTCATTTCATTTTGGAACACAACAATACAAAATTGTTGGTATGATTTCTCATTTAGGACCACAACTTGGTGTAGCAGATGGTATTGCTCTTGCAAATAAACTTATAGGAAATGATAAAATTACTGCGGTTTTTACTGGCGATGGCGGTACGAGCGAAGGGGATTTTCATGAAGCATTAAATATAGCCTCTGTATGGCAGTTACCAGTTATGTTTTGTGTTGAGAACAATAGCTACGGACTTTCAACACCTACAAATGAACAGTATAACTGTGAACATATTGCTGATAGAGGAAAAGGCTATGGTATGGAATCTCATATAATAGACGGAAATAATATTGTTGAGGTATATACTAAGGTGTCTGAATTGGCTTTGAGTTTACGTAAAAAGCCCCGTCCCATATTATTAGAATTTAAAACTTTTAGAGTTAGAGGGCATGAAGAAGCTAGTGGTACAAAATATGTCCCAAAAGATTTATTAGATGCATGGATTAATCGAGATCCGGTTGAAAACTATCAAAACTTTCTAATAGATTCTGGTATTATTAATAAGAGTCTTGAAGAAGAAATAAAAAAAGATATTACAGGTGAAATTAATGAACATTTAGAGGTAGCTCTTAATGAAGATGAGATTGTTTTTAATGAAACTAATGAATTAAATGATGTATTTAAACCTTTTGTAAATCAAATACATAGAGTAAATTCAGAAACTAAAAATATTAGATATATTGATGCTGTTTCTGAAGGATTAATGCAAAGTATGGAACACCATGATGATTTGGTAATTATGGGACAAGACATTGCAGAATACGGTGGTGTTTTTAAAATTACTGAAGGTTTTATTGAGAAGTTTGGAAAGGACCGTGTACGTAATACTCCTATTTGTGAATCTGGTATTATTGAAACGGCTATGGGATTATCTATTGCAGGTATGAAGAGTATAGTTGAATTACAATTTGCAGATTTTGTGAGTTCTGGTTTTAATCCTGTGGTAAATTATTTAGCAAAAAGTTATTATAGATGGGAGCAACAAGCGGATGTTGTTTTACGAATGCCTTGTGGTGGAAATGTAGGAGCTGGTCCATTTCACTCTCAAACCAATGAAGCTTGGTTCACTAAAACCCCAGGTTTAAAAGTGGTTTATCCAGCTTTTCCATTTGATGCTAAAGGGTTGCTCGCAACCGCTATTAATGATCCTAACCCTGTAATGTTTTTTGAGCATAAAGCATTATATAGAAGTGTACGTCAAGAGGTACCAACAGAATATTATACGTTACCATTTGGAAAAGCATCAGTTTTAAAAGTAGGCGCTGATATTACTGTTATATCTTATGGAGCAGCTGTACATTGGGCTTTAGAAACTTTAGTTAAAAATCCTGAAATTCATGCTGACCTTATTGATTTAAGAACCCTGCAGCCACTTGATACGGAAACCATTTATAATTCGGTTAAAAAAACTGGAAAGGTTATTATTTTGCAAGAAGACAGTTTATTTGGAGGAATTGCTAGTGACATATCGGCTTTGATTAACGAAAATTGTTTTGAATTTTTAGACGCACCAGTGAAACGGGTTGCAAGTTTAGAAACTCCAATTCCGTTTGCAAAAGCGTTAGAAAATCAATATTTACCTAAAGGTAGATTTGAAAGGGAATTAAAATCATTATTAGCTTATTAATATGGGTGACTATTTTGAAGTTTTTATAAAAGCGTTTACAGCTTCCATTGATTGGACTTGGAGGTCTGTTATTTTTAATGTGCCTTGGAATAACAATTATTTTTGGGGTTTAATTATTATTTCAATAATAGTTTGGTTCCTCGAAATGGTTTTTCCTTGGCGCAAAGAACAAAAGGTTATTAGAAAAGACTTTTGGCTTGATGCCTTCTACATGTTTTTCAACTTTTTCATTTTTACCATTGTAATTAGTGGGTTTTATAGTGTTTTAGAATTGATTTTTAGTAGTATGAAACTTGGTATAACATCAATTCAATTAATAGATCTATCAGGGTTACCTGTTTTTATTGAATTACTCATCTTTTTTTTAATTCTTGATTTTGTGCAATGGTTTACACATGTTGTGCTCCATAGGTTTGAATTTTTATGGAAATTTCATAAAGTACATCACTCAGTTAAAGAAATGGGGTTTGCGGCACATTTACGTTATCACTGGATGGAAAATATTTTATATAAGCCATTAAAAGTTTTTGCGGTTATGCTTATTGGTGGTTTTGAACCTAATCAGGCTTTTATTATTCATTTTGTGGCAATAGCTATTGGGCATTTAAATCATTCTAATATTAAGCTTACTTATGGGCCCTTAAAGTATATTCTTAATAATCCAGTAATGCACTTATATCACCATGCTTACACTTTGCCGAATGAGCGTAAACATGGTGTTAATTTTGGAATTAGCCTTAGTTTGTGGGATTATATTTTTAAAACAAATTATATTCCTGAAAGTAAGGGTAAAATAAAATTAGGTTATTCTGATGATAATAAAATGCCTAAAACCTTTCTTGGTCAATTACTATATGGATTTAGAAAGAAAGACTAATTTCAGAAAGACCGTTTATCTAGTTTCTGCCTCAGATAGAATAAAGGGGTAAGCTTCTCTAACTTGTTTTAACTCATTTTCATTCAAATTATCTGCAGGTTTATTCAATACCTTAATAGTGTAAGAATTTCGTAACTCATAATAGGCTTTTGTTAATTCATTTTGAACCGCAACATACTGCTTATAACTAGTTTGTTTCATGTTTTGTAATGAAATAACGGCTTTTTTAGGGTTGTCTGAAGAGGTTATTACACCATTACCATTACAGTAGTTACAAGAACCATCACCATTGTTATCAAGAAAATTTTTAGCAAGATCTTTCAATTCTTCTAGAGAAACTAACTCATCTCTTACCATGATTTGGTTTTTCCCATTAATCATAACTGGTAAAATATTACGCTTGTTAATAGGAGGTGTACAATCTTGTCCTGTAGGGCATTCTCGTGGAAGCATTCGGTTAATGCCTTGATCTGTTGATACTGTTGCTGTTACCAAGAAAAAGATAAGTAGTAAAAAGGCAATGTCTGCCATGGACCCTGCATTAACTTCGGGTCTGAATTTTGAACGTCTCATAAAATTATAGTTTAAATGTTAATATGTGTAGAATCACAAAAACAATACCATAACTAATTGAGATACAACTTAAAGAGAATCACTCTTAAATCTTTTAAAAAATTAATGTTTTAGTATAAAAATAGGGTAGAAGTACTATTAAAGTGCTTTTAGGAATGATTTTTGTGTTAAAGGATTATAAAAAATTTATTAGTTTTAAGATAAAGAAATATCTTTGAAATAAGATTGCATAATCATTGCTATGATATTTAAACAGTTTAAAATATATTTTTCCTTTCTGGTCTTGCTTGTTTTTACTATGTCTATGCATGCTCAAATTGATTCTAAGAAAAAACCTGTACTTATTCAGGCTACTGAGAATGAAAATGACACATTAGATGCTTCTCCTACAATCCCTTTAAAAACCTCAACTAGCAATGAGTTAAGTGGGTTGAATGCACCCAAAATAACGCCACAGTTAAAAATGCCAAAAAAGGAGTTTTCTATGTTTGGTGAAAAGTTTGGAAACCCTGGAGAGCTCTATTCAGACAGAATAAAAAAGCATGAAAAAACTATTAAAGAGTCTGAAGGTTTAGGTACAAAAGGGAGTAAGGTTGATGTCTTTTTTGGTAATCATAGAACCAAATCTAAGCATGTAAGAGTGCTATATAGGGATTATGGACTAGAAGATGGTGATTATGTAAGGGTTTCAGTAAATGATGAAATTATACAGTTTAGAGTAAGTTTAAGAAACGCTTTTAAAGGTTTTAAGATAGAATTAAAAGAAGGGGTTAACCTTATAGAATTTTTAGCATTAAACGAAGGTTATGCGTTGCCAAACACAGCTCATTTTAGAATTGTTGATGATAATGATAATATTATTGCATCTGATTTATGGGCCTTATCTGTAAACGTGAAGGGAACTATTCATATTATTAAAGAATAAGTAATATTTTTCATACTTTTATAGTATGATTAATAAATTTAAAATTTTAATTCTTTTTATCAATTTTTGTTCTTTTTTGTTTGGTCAAAATATAAACAATAGTTCGTGGGTGTTGACTGATTTAAATTTGAATTCAGAAAGTAATGCTCAACTTTTCACCGAATATAATACCAACATAACTGCATTTTTTAGTAGTACTACTAATCTTGATAAACAATATTTTAATGCTTCACCTTGTGATACTTGGAGTGGTGAAGTTATTATAGATTATCAAATTTCAGAAATTACTTTTTTAGATTTTGTTTCAACATTAGGAGGTTGTGAAGGTGAAATGGGCAGTCAGTATGCAATTCTAAGTGAAATAATAAATAAACATGATTTGTTTTTCGACAACTTCTTTAATGGAGCAAAATTTAATTTTAATGTAATAGAACAAACGGCTACCGAACCAAAAACACTAACTCTAACCAAAAGTAATGGTGATTTTGCTGTTTACAATGAATTAGTATTATCTGTTAAGAACCGTTTTATTTCAACACATAATTTAAGTGTTTATCCAAACCCAGCAGTGAATAAACTATTTGTATCTTCAAATTTAGATATTGAAAATACTGATTATGAAATCATTGATTTTACCGGTAAAATAGTTTTAAAAGGAATGTTGAATTATGAAAAATCAGTAAAGGTTAATCAACTTAAAAGGGGTATTTATTTTATAAAGGCTAAAACAAAAAACAATATTTTTTTGATAAATAATTTTGTGAAAAATTAGTTATAATTCTGTATTACCTTATCGATTAACTTTAGTTTTTTATTAGTAGACTTGAAAGAAACCTTTAAAAAAAACTCTATGCGCAATATCTTTTTATGTTTTCGAGGTGTTCATTCTTATATTATGAGACTGCTGCAATTATCTTTTCTTCTTGTAATAACCATTAATTGTTTTTCTCAACCAACAAGAATTGATAATGACGAATGGCTACTATATAATTTAAGAATTAATTCTGAAAATCATTTTAAACCAATAAATGCTGAAGGAAATCAAATTTCTGCATGGTTTGGAGAAGTTTCAGGGAATAACCAGTCATTTGATACTTTTATTTGCGAAAGTATTGTTGTTGATATTAAATACAATTCCAATGACATGTCTTTTGAGACAATAAATGTTGGTTCTACTTTAGGTGGTTGCCCTAATAAAGCTGTTGGAGTTGATATGGTCAGCGTTTATGATATTGAGCTAAAATATTGGAGTTTTTTTACTAGTGATGGACTGAATACCATTTTCAATTATACTATTACATTAGAAAACTTAGATCAGGCTAGGACTTTAACTATAATAGCTCCTAATGGAGATTTTGCCTACTATCATCATAGTAAATTTTTAAATATTGAGAGACTTAGCAGTTTGTCATTTTCCATTTTCCCAAATCCTGCTAAGAATAACTTGACCGTTGCGTCTAGTAACAAATTAATTGGTAAAAGAATTGAAATATTTAATGTGTTAGGTAATTTAAAAATGACAACAAAATTACCTGCCTCAAAGACTATAAGTACTAAAAACTTATCAAAAGGTTTATATTTTCTTGTGATAAAAGATAATTATGGCAATGCATTTACTAAGAAATTTGTAAAAAATTAATTGTTATCCTATACAATCTCATCAATCAACTTTAACTCCTCATCAGTAAATTCTAAATTATCTAAAGCTTTTAAGTTTTCTTTTAATTGCGTAGCAGAACTCGCTCCAATTAGCACCGATGCCACTTGTGGTTGCCTAAGTATCCATGCAATTGCCATTTCAGATAATTTTTGACCTCGTTCTTGGGCAATATTATTTAGTTTAATAATTTTTTCAAGATTATTATTTACAGCTTCCGTATTGAGGTATGTCATATTTTTTGATGCTCTAGAGCCTTCCGGTATACCATTTATGTATTTATCTGTTAACATACCTTGTGCTAATGGTGAAAAAGCAATACAGCCAACCCCGTTTTGTTCTAATGTATTTAAAAGCCCGTCTTCAACCCAGCGGTCAAACATAGAATATCTAGCCTGATGCAGAATGAATGGTACATTTAAATCTTTAAGTATAGTAGCGGCTTTTTGTGTTTCCTTAGGCTCATAGTTTGAAATACCAACATATAAAGCTTTTCCTTGTCTTACAATATCAGCCAGTGCACCCATGGTTTCTTCTAATGGTGTATCAGGATCTGGTCTATGATGATAAAAAATATCAACATAGTCAAGCCCCATACGTTTTAAGCTTTGGTCTAAACTAGAAATTAAATATTTTCTTGAACCTAAATTACCATATGGTCCGGGCCACATATCATAACCAGCCTTTGTGGCTATAAACAACTCATCTCTATAACTTTTAAAATCTTTTTTCAAGATAGTGCCAAAGTTTTCTTCGGCAGAACCAAAAGGTGGTCCGTAATTATTAGCTAAATCAAAATGAGTAATACCCCTATCAAAAGCACAACGAACAATTTCTCTTCCATTCTGAAGATTATCAATAAACCCGAAATTGTGCCATAAGCCCAGTGATATAGCCGGAAGTAGAACGCCACTTTTTCCACTTCGGTTATATTTCATTGATTTATACCTATCCGTAGAAGCTTGGTAATCTACAACACCAGATTTATCATTAATTTCCATAACACTTAAATAAAATATTCAGTCATTAAATGTATGAAATTATAAAATATATCACTAATTAGTTATGCTTTGTAATTCAGAAGTTAGTGCATCTTTAATAGCGCTATTCGCATCACTTAATGGCAATTGGTTGGCATTTAATAAATTTGGACTTTCTAAAGGATTGTTTGATAGGTCATAAAATGCTTCACTACCATCCCAAAACAGAATATATTTATGTGAATCATCTCTAATAGTTACATCTAAATTACCACCATCATCACCTTCTGTGAATATATAATCTTTTTTAGTAGCATTTGTGTTTGAAAATAGCTCTTTAAAGCTTTTACTATCATTAATTTCAGCATTACCTGTTTCTGCTAAGTCTGCCACAGTTGCAAAAATATCTAAGGTATTAATTAAAGCATCTTCAGAAGCATTTGCCCTAGTAACTCCGTTTCCAGATACAATCATAGGTACATTAACACCTCCTTGATAAACGGTGCCTTTGGCTCTTCTATTGGTGTAATCTTGTGCTACTTGATTTGGTGTTCCGTTATCTCCAATAAAAATAATAACAGTATTATCTTTTTCTTCTTGGGTCATGCTATCTATAAGCCTTCCCATTTCTGTATCTAAAGCTTCCAATGCTGCAAAATAATAAGGCATTGGGTTTGCACTTATACTGGCATCATCAGATGGTAAACTACCTTGAGAATGTAAATTATTTGGTGGAAGGTGAAAAGGACTATGTGGTGCGGTATAAGCTAACCATAAAAACCATGGCTTGGTTTGATCATCAATCCAATCTATGGCCAAATCTGTAAGCTTAGAAGTCATATATTCAGTTGAGTTAGAAGTACTTCCGTTAACGTTAAGTGTCCAATTGGTATATGAACTTACATTTGAAATACTACCTGCGAAATAATCAACACCCATATTATTTGGGTGAGCATTATTACTAGATAAATGCCATTTACCAATAACTGCATGACCATAGGCGGAACCAGTATTACTATCTAAATAGCTTTGAATGGATGTTTCAGTAGTGGAAAGCGAGCTACCCGGTGAGGTAATCCCAGTTCTAAAACCATACTTTCCAGTTAAAATTCCGGCTCTAGTAGGTGAACAAGTAGGGCTAGACCACACATTATTAAATTTTAACCCAGAATTCATTAAGCCTTGAAGAACTGGCATATTAGGTTTAGTAGATCCTAAACTGTAACCAGGGCAAGCGTCTAGACCAAAATCGTCAGCAATTACTAATAAAATATTCGGCTTTGTTTGGGGTTCTGGGGTATTTGTTTCTTCAGATACTTCCTCTGTATTTGAGCTACATGAAACAAACAATGTAATAATAACAATTAAAAATAAATAGCGATTCATAAGGCAATTTTTTGATTTTAAAAATAGTTTATTTTATCTAATCCACTATTTTAAGACTGCTAAAAATTGACTAGGTTTAAAGTATAGTTAATAATCTTTAATATTTTTTATTGGAAACATTCGTTATAAACGCTTTAAGGTGTTATTTTTGCAGGCGTCAAAAATAGTTGCATGTCTATATCTCAAATTGAATTAGCAGAAAGAAAAACCGGAAAAGATTTATATAGCTACCAAAAAGGAGCTATTGATAAAATTTTTAAAAGTTTTGATGAATCGCCAGCAGATTACCATTTATTATATCAACTACCAACAGGAGGAGGTAAAACGGTTATTTTCTCTGAAATAGTTAGGCAATACCTTAAAACACATAAGAAAAAGGTTCTGGTAATGACTCATAGAATTGAGTTATGTAAGCAAACCTCAAACATGTTAACAGAGTTTGGTGTTCATAATAAAGTTGTTGATAGTAAGGCAGATTTAAGTGATCAAGCAGAATTTAGTTGCTTTGTGGCTATGGTTGAAACGCTTAATAATAGATTAAATGATGATAAATTAGATATATCAGATATAGGTTTAGTAATTATAGATGAAGCACATTATAATTCATTTACTAAACTATTTAAATTTTTTAGTCAGTCATTTATATTAGGTGTAACGGCAACACCATTAAGTTCTAGTATAGAGTTACCAATGACTGATAATTATGATGAACTTATTGTTGGTGAAAGTATTGAGTCTTTAATTGAAAATGGATTTTTGGCTAGAGCCGAAATGTTTAGTTATAATGTAGGTTTAACCTCTTTAGTTGTAGGAGCAAATGGTGATTATACAGTAAAATCTTCTGAAGATTTATATACTGACGATAACATGCTTACCAAACTTTTAAGAGCTTATGAAGAACGTTCTAAAAGAAAGAAAACCTTAATTTTTAATAATGGTATAAACACATCATTACATGTATATGATACTTTTAGAAGAGCTGGTTATCCTATTGCGCATTTAGATAATACACATTCTAAAAAAGAAAGAGCTTATATTTTAAAGTGGTTTAAGGAAACACCAGATGCTATTTTAACTTCTGTTAGTATTTTAACAACAGGATTTGATGAGCCTACTGTTGAAAGTATTATTTTAAATAGGGCAACAAAATCTCTAACATTATATTATCAAATGATTGGTAGGGGCTCTCGTATACTTGACAATAAAAGTACTTTTCAGGTTATAGATTTAGGTAATAATTTTCACCGATTTGGACCATGGGGAGATAATTTAGATTGGCAACGTATTTTTAGGTCTCCAAATTACTATTTAGATGCTTTATTAAGTGATGAAGAATTAGAAAGCAATTTCAGATACGAAATGCCTGATGAATTAAGAGCTGAATTTGCTAAATCTGAAGACGTATTCTTCGATATTCAGAAAACTTATGTAGAGTCTATTAGAGCAGGAGAGTCTTCAAAAGTGGTTTTAGAACGTTCTATTGCGCAACATGCAAAAATCTGTATAGAAAACAGTGAAGATGTTTATGATGCATTAGCATTGGCTAAAATGCTTGGAGATGATATAGATTTTAGAATAGGTAGATACACCAAGTGTATAAGTAAAAGTACTTTTAATTTTGTAGAATGGCTTAAAGGCGATTATAGAAAGAAGCTCAACTCATACTTACGCTCAAATTTTGATGAAATTTTTGAGGAAATACATGGTTATCCGCCAGAAGACTAACCGGTTATAAACTTTATTTATATTGGATATTAGAAAAGCATTAAAATTTATGCTCATTAGTACATTGTCATTTGCATGTATGAACAGCATAGTTAAGCACTTAGAAGGTATGAGTGCGTTTCAAATTGTTTTTTTCAGATCTATCACAACTTTATTATTTACTTCAGCATTTCTTTTAAAAAATAAAATTCCAGTTTTAGGAAACAATAAAAAAATACTTGTTTTAAGAGGTGTAGTTGGTGTTACTTCAATGACATTATTTTTTATGTCCACAAAGTATTTACCTATAGGAACCGCGGTATCATTAAGATATATGGCCCCAATTTTTGCTGCCATTTTTGCTATTTTCTTTTTAAAAGAAAGAGTTAAACCTTTGCAATGGCTGTTTTTTGCTATGGCTTTTAGTGGCGTAGTAATTTTAAAGGGATTTGATTTAGAGCTAAACAATTATGGTTTAATTTTAATTTTTATATCAGCTATTTTTAGTGGATTAGTGTATGTTATTTTAAGTAAAATTGGAAATAGCGAACACCCCGTAGTTGTGGTTAATTATTTTATGGGAATATCCGTTATGGTTGGTGGTGTATTGGCTTTAGCTAATTGGGTTAATCCAAAAGGCGTAGAGTGGTTGCTTGTTTTAGGTTTGGGTATTTTTGGATATTTTGGTCAAGTTTATATGACCAAAGCCTTTCAAACGGCAACTTCAACCAGTCAAATTGCGCCATTAAAATACCTAGAAACAATATTTACGTTACTTTTAGGGGTATTTGTTTTTGCTGAAGTTTATACATTTTATAGTCTGTTAGGTATAGGTTTAATTATTATAGGGTTAATTTTAAATGCTCAATTTAAGGAAAGAGCAAAAAAATTATAACATGAATAATTCTAATAGGTTTTCCTTTATAAAACCAGAAAAATCACCAGTATTCTACGGTTATATTATTCTTTTTTTTGGCAGTATTGGCGTATTAGCCAGCGCACCAGGGCAAACAGTAGGTGTTTCAGTTTTTACAGACCCTGTTAAAGATGCTTTAGGGCTTACTAGAAATCAATTCAGTAATGCTTACATGATAGGTACTTTTATGAGTTCCTTTTTAATTGGTAAAGCGGGTAAGTGGTTTGATGAGTTTGGAGCCCGTTATGTTGCTTTTTTTGCAGCTTTATTATTAGGTGTTTCACTTGTTTTATGTTCACTTTCAGTAAATATCAGTAATGCCATTTCATCTGTTTTAGATATTCAGAGTTGGTTAATTCCTTTTACTGTTATTACCATTTCATTTTTTCTAATTCGTTTTAGTGGGCAGGGCGTTATAACAATGTCTTCAAGAAATATGATAATGTTATGGTTTGATAAGAACAGAGGAAAAGTAAATTCTATTAGCAGTATAGGTGTTTCCTTAGGTTTTTCATTATCACCTATGTTTTTTAGTGGTTTAATAGATGATTATGGATGGCAACAAAGTTGGCAGATATTAGCAGTCTGCCTATTTGTTTTCAGTATCTGTGTTATTCAGTTTTACAGAAATAAACCTGAAGATTTTAATTTAAAACCAGATGGAATTGAGTCTGAAAAAGAAGAATCAAGTCTTATTCAAACTAAAACAGATTTTACGCTTGCTGAAGCTAAAATGACTAGAGCTTTTTGGATAATTGGCTTAACGCTAGCTTTTAATAGTTTTTTTATAACAGGTTTTACTTTTCATATTGTTTCTATTTTTGAAAGTCAGGCTTTATCAAAATCTCAAGCTATAGCTATATTTTTACCTATTTCAATTATTAGCATATCTGTTTCTACATTATGTAATATTTTGAGTGATTATATAAAACATAGAATTTATGTTTTAATAATGATTACGAGTGGATTTTTAGCTTCTTTAGGTTTATTATTCTTATCAAAACCTTTTGGCATTTACATGTTAATTTCTGGTTTAGGAATTTTAGGCGGATTATTTGCAGTTGTTAATGCCGTAACATGGCCTAGATACTTTGGTAGGAAATATTTAGGAGCAATTACTGGAAAAGTAATGAGTTTTTTAGTTATTGCAAGTGCCATAGCACCAACAATATTTAGTTACAGTTTTTCAAATTTAGGATCTTATAGTTTTATTAGTTACCTAAATATGATGTTTTTAGTTGTTCTGTTTGTAGGTTATTTTAAAGTTAAAAACCCACAGTAAATTTTTAATATAAAAGTATCAGATGAGTTTTAAAATTAGAGTTAATAATATCAGAAGAAAATTCATGAAAAGTATTACTAAAAATGTTGGTAGTACTTATTCTAAAAAATTAAAAGGATCATTAAATAATGAAGAGGTGAAAAATGTTTTAATTATTCGCCCAAATCATCGTTTAGGTAATCAGCTATTATTAACACCTATTGTTCAAGAAGTGTTAAATACGTTTCCTAACTGTCAAGTAGATTTGTTTGTTAAGGGTGGTGTTGCACATCCTGTTTTTGAAAACTATGAAAGAGTAAATAAAATTTTTAAATTACCCAGAAAGCCGTTTAATAACTTAATTAAATATGTAAGTGCTTGGGTTTCTATTAAAAACAAATCATATGATTTAGTTATTAATGGCGATAAAAGCTCTTCTTCAGGAAGGCTCTTAACTTCTCATTCTCGTTCTAAATTTAAAATTTTTGGCGAATTTGACTCTAGTATTAATCTTGAAGCTAAATATCCAGATTATAAGCATATTTCAAAATTGCCCATTTATGTTTTAAGATATTTTTTGGAGGAATTTGGCTTTGAAAACACCCAAAAATCTTTACCGCTTTTAGATATTAAATTAAGCAAAGATGAAATAGCTAACGGTAAGGTTATTTTGAGTAATTTAACTAAAAACAATAAAAAAACAATTTGTATTTATACAAATGCTACAGGAGCCAAATGCTATTCTGAAGATTGGTGGAATACCTTTTATACTAGATTAAAACAAGAATTCCCAAGTTATAATATTATTGAAATGCTTCCTATTGAGAATATTTCTAAAATTGGATTTAAAGCTCCTAGCTTTTATAGTGAGGACATTAGAGAAATGGGGGGCGTATTGCGTAACACTGCTGTTTTTATTGCTGCAGATAATGGTGTTATGCATTTAGCTAGTGCTTCTTTAGTACCAACAGTTGGTTTCTTTTCGGTTACAGATGAAGACATTTATGCGCCTTATGGAAATGGCAGTATAGCTTTCAATACTAACAAAAGTAATATTACAGAATGGTGTAAAGCTATTCATGATATTTTAGATTAAAAGTTTTTATGCAGCTATTTAAGTTATAGAATAACTAATTTTTCTTTTTTCCATTTCTTAATTTTAAGCGTAATATTTTGTGCTCTTAATCGATGTTTTTTACAATAAAATTCGGTTTATCGTTTTATTTATGAGTTCATATAGTTTTTATTGTAACAAGGGGGTAATCAAGTAGTTTTATTAAAAATTAAATTTTTAGCCCCATGAAATATTTAATCGCTGTTTTATCCATTACCTTAATATTAGCAAACTGCTTTTTTGCTTTTTCTCAAGAACCTAACACAGTCATAGATAGTATTCCTCAAAATTATAAAAAGCGAAGTCCCATTTATGATTATTCCGAAAAACAGTTGAATAATACAGATACTATTCCTGATTTTGCTTCTAAGAAGAACAAATTAAAAATTACAGGAACTATTTATGAAAGTGATGGGGTAACACCAGCTAAAAATGTTTTATTGTTTATTCATCAAACAGATGAGAATGGTAATTTTGAATTAAGTCGTCATAATAAAAAACGTTTCGTAAAGCATAGGGGTTGGATTCGTACAGATGAAGATGGAAAATATACATTTTATACGTTTGTACCTGGAAATTACAATTACAAACAAATTCTTCCTATAGTTAAAGAACCTAATAAGCCAGAGTATAAAATAGAGACTTTTCTTTTTGATGATGACCCGCAGTTAACAGATAAATGTAGAGAGCAGGTAAGCCAAACAGATCCTCAACGTATATTGAAATTAGACAAAAAAGAAGGTTTGTGGGTAGCTACCAGAGATATTGTACTTGGTAAGCCCATTGCAGAATACTAATTACTTTTCAATAAGTAACTTTTGACCAACTCTTATAACCGAAGTCTTTTTAATGTGATTCACTTTACATATTGAAGCAATAGTTACTTCATTGTTTCTTGATATTCTAGACAAGGTATCACCCGGTCTAACAATATATATAGAACGTGTTTTTATTAAGCTTGCTATAGCTTCTTCCTCAGATATTAAGGGTTTTATTTTACTTTGTCTTCTAGAACTGTGAAACACAGGTTGTGTCCATTTTTTAGTAACCCAAAGCTCTTTAGCTCGTATTTTATTTTTAGAATTAAATTCAAATAAATATTCAGGGTTAATATAGAGGCCTTTATATTTTATTGCTAAGTGCAAGTGGCTTCCTCTAGCATTACCAGAAACACCTCCTTTTCCTAAATAACCACCTTTAGTAACTGTATCATTTTCCTTAACACCATATTTAGATAAATGTGCATAAACTGTTTCTAATCCATTAAAATGTCTCACCACAACTGTTCTTCCATGTCCACTTGTATATCTAGCCATTCTTACAACACCACCAAACATAGAAAATAAACTATCTCCAGTTATTAAATCTATATCAATACCTTCATGAGCTCTACCGCGTCTCCAACCATAGCGTGAGGTAATAACTTTATTTTTTCCTATTGGTGAAGCATAAGTAGAATCTTCAAACTGTAATTGTATTGGAAACTGAACCTTTACACCCTTATAAGGATTGTAAACTTTATTATCCCAATATTTAGATATAATATCTGGTTTTTCAATTAAGATAGAATTTAGTGTATCTGTATTTTTTAATTCAATTTTTATAGGTTCAGGTAAATTAATAATATCTTTTAATCGGCGTTGACCAAAACTATTTAGGGCGCATAAAATGGTAACGAATGCAAATGCAAATTTCATTCTAAAAGGATAGGGTTATTTTTTTGGTTGACTAATTTAGTTATTAATAACGCTAATTTAACTTCCTTATTATACGAGTTATTAACAAGGCTTGAGAAATTTTTCTTTTATAATTACAAGTCACATAAGCCTAAAATAGAGATAAGATATTAGGAACCACCCCTGTTTTTTTAAGTGTATTTAATATTGCTAACTTCTGTTTTTATTACTTCTTATTACAAAAACAACCAATCCAATCACTATTGCCGAAAGTATACCAATTACCCAATAAAAAATTGTAGCCATACTAGAAGCTATGTTGGCAGATATAATTGGGGAATCAAAATCACCGCTATCGGCTTCAGATTTAGGTATATATATGTAGTAGGATAATATCTGTTCTGCCTCTTTTATTTTGTCAAAATAATCTTCAAAATCTTCTGGTTTTACATAACTGGTTTTATTTTCATACTCATAATTGACATACAGAATATCGTTACTAGGGTTCATTTTAGATTTTATGGAAAAATCAAAACTTTTAGAATTTACACTAATATTATCATTAGAGAATTGCCATTTCCTTGGTAACTTAACAGTTATTTGATGTTTTTTATGTGTTGGGTAATATAATGCAAAGGGTGTTTCTCTTGCTTTTTCATCTGCAGAAACAAAAACATCTAAAATACTATAGGGTATAAATTCTACGGCAATGTTTTTATCGTCACCAATCATTGGAGACCAAATGTTATTAATTTTATAAGACTCTTCAACTAGTATTTTATTAGCTATACTGTCATCATCAAAAACAGGGTCTTTTAAAACTTCAACCCCATTGTAAAGATTGTCATAATAGTTTTTAAAATCTTTACTTAAAGAGGTTAAACTGCTCGATTTGTACCGTGCTCTCATCATATCTGCTTCAGCTTCTCTATACACTGTCATTATATTTAATGTACCAGGGCCGCCCACAGTAGGTAAATCAAATGTATCAAAGACTTCTACTAAATCTTCACTTTTAGAATTAATCTGCTCAAGTGCTTTAACTCCTTTTTTTATAACTAAAGCCTTACCGTAATTAGGAAAAGAAACAGATTTATAATTACCAAATTGATTAGAATTTGTTGGGTCATAAAACAAATTAGTATTAGTGCTATCTACCACTTTAACAACTACATGGTCAAACACTTTTGGTGATGGTAAAAATTGATGTAGTGATTCTCCATAAACAGTATTAACAAGTACAGGATATGCCTTAATGCCCATATTACGTAGCATAGTTACCATAAGCCAACTTTTGTCTTTACAGTCTCCAAAGCGTTGTTCAATTACTTTATTAGGCGAAAAAGGCTTGTAAGCGCCAATGCCAGACTCTAAACCAAGATATCTAACTTCATCTTGAACAAATTTAAGTGTAGCCGAAATACGTTGGCCTTCATATTCAGAGCTATTCTTTATTTGGTTAATTTTTGCTTCAAGTACCTTTGAAGGTTTTACATTGTCTACATATATTTTTAATGCCCAATCTACAACGGCATCCCAATTTTCAAAATCACTAACAAATAGATTTTGATACGGCATATACCAGTTAGGTGTATTCTCTTCAAATACAGGTGCTTTTGTAGTGGTGGTTTCCCAATTATAAGTTGTGTAGCCATTATAACTCCCTATAATAGGTTTAATGTCTGTATTTAAGGTCTTATAAAGTAACTTTTTATTAGAGATTAGATAATAGTTAATTTTACCTACGGGTTGAAAATCGTTTAATGTTGTGCCACCAGAAAAATGACTACCATGTATAGGGTTAAAGCCTTTAACAGAGTAACTTACATCCAGAATGTCGCCATTTCTAATGTCTGCCAAATTAGCTATGGCATTTAGGCTACCATCATAAATATAACTTTCAGCATTAGACTCTTGTCTTATACTTTGAAAGTCATTAACATTTAGCTTATTAATAGTTTTTCCATTACGAATAACCGTTATGTTATGCAAAAATAATTTCTGATAAGTAGGATCATAATTAATAGATATAGCAGACCCATCTTGTACACCAACATTATCTGTTATTTTTCGTACTAAACGGATATAACGTTCTTTTTTAGGAATATGAATTTGCTCATCACTTAATAAGGTAAGTAAACCAAATGATATTTCGTTTAAGTCTATATCTGGGTTTTTCTCATAAGATTGTTTTACAATCCATTCCGGGGTATTACTAACTTTAATTTGAGCATAATAATAACTGAAGCTAAAAAGGAAAAGTATAGTAAATAGGTGGTAGGTTTTTAAGTTCATTTGCAATAATTATTTAACAAATTAACGAAAAATATTACATAAGTTACATGGTTACTAAATTAATTTGAATTATGTCTTTTGTTAAAAATTGCCGCTGTTGATAATAAAAAAATTTGGGTAACAGTAATAGAAAAATATATGCAATGTGTTGTGGCTTCATATTTAATGATTTTGATGTGTTTTCTGTTTACCTAAATCATATTTTACTCTGACGGAATTATCATTTAAACATATTTCATCACTTTTTTGGAAGTATTTAGCACAAAATTTAAAAATAAATATTATGTTTAAAAAGTACCGATTACTTAAATGGATATCATTGTGCATTGGAAGTTTAGTTGTTATTGCCCTGTGCTTTGGGTTATGGTTTTTGAGTTTAATACCCCCGAAAGATGCTCAAATAGAATTAACAGTTGCTAAAGATTTACCATATTTATCTGAAAACAAAATTACAAATAGGGGTAAAATATTAGCGGTAGTTACAAGTACAAAAAAAATGGGTGATACCAATAAAAGTACTGGTTATGAATTATCAGAATTAGCGCAGGCCTATTATGTATTTCAAGCCAATGGGTTTGAAGTAGATATTGCTAGCCCAAAAGGAGGAAAAGCACCAGTTGTTATAGACAAAGAAGATATGATTTCATATGATTATGCCTTTTTAAATGACACAAAAGCTCAATTTAAAACAAGTAATACTATTAAATTAGAAAATGTTGATGCTGAAAATTATGATGCTATTTTCTTTGTTGGAGGAAAAGGAGCCATGTTTGATTTTCCTGACAACAAAGAAATTCAGAATATTGTAAAAGATTATTACCAATCCAATAAAGTAATTGGTGCAGTTTGTCATGGGCCTGCTGCTTTAGTTAATGTAACTTTAGATAATGGTCGGCCTTTGTTAGAAAACAAAAAAGTAAGTAGTTTTACCAATAAGGAAGAGTTATTATTAATAAGTGATGCAAAATCAATATTTCCATTTCTATTGCAAGAAAAAATAATAGAGCAGGGGGGTAACTTTATTGAAGGCCCCATGTATCTAGAAACAACAAGTTATGATAAAAACCTTATAACAGGACAAAACCCTTGGTCTACTTGGAAATTAGCAGAAAGTATGATAATAGAACTGGGATATAATCCTAAACAGAGACAAAAAACAGGTGATGAGAATGCTGTTTATGTTTTGGCTATGTACAAAAAAGATGGTAAACAAAAAGCTAAACAATTAATTGAAAATTTATTGCTAAAAGAAAATAAGCCATTAAATAGAGTGTTGTTAGCTAAGCATAGTTTAATTTCAGCTATGAAAGGAGAGGTCTCTCAATTTTTTAGTTTGGTAGGGTTAGTGTCTTTTGCAAAAAAAAGTGAAAACAAACTAGCTAAAATATAATAACATTTTGAATAGAATTTGCCTTTGGATTTATTAGATATTTCTTTAATTATTTTAAGCAGTGCAGGACTTTTACATGGTCTTGCATTTGCGGTTTATTTGAGTTTTTTTAAAAGGAAGAAAACTTTAAGTAATTACATTTTGGCCTTAATTCTATTTTTTATGGGTTTAAGAATTGGAAAATCTGTGATGCTTCATTTTGGAAACGAATTAGAACCTAAATTTATTTTTGCAGGTTTGGCACTATTACTTTTAATAGGACCATTATTAAAGTGGTACATCAATGCAATGACTCAAATTGATTATAAATTACCTAAATATTACTATTTAGATTTAATTCCTTTTACCTCAGTTTTTATATTAAGTTTTTTTGTAACTAAAGATTGGTTTAGTACAAAAAACAATGAAATAATTATTTTATTTGCTAGCATTCTAATATTTATTTATTTGCATTTTGCCTTTTATATATTTAAAGCAAGTAAACAACTAAAAACAATAAAGAAAAGTTATTCCGAAGGTGAACGCACAAAATCTCAAAAAGCCATACTGTTATGGTTAAATCTTTTAATTGTTGGTTTTGTTTTTATATGGATATCTTATTTTCTAAATATTATAGAAGACACAGTACCCTATATTGTGGGGCCATTAATGTACTCTTTGGTTGTTTATTTTTTAAGTTTTAAGGCATTTCAGCTTAAAGTAGCTGATTTAGATGGCAATGTGTTTAAAAAAAATGAAGACTTTGAGTTATTTAAACAACTCTCAGACCTAATTGTTAAAGGTAATCTGTATCTTGAACCTAATGTATCACTTTCTAGTCTTGGAAAATTAATTAATAAGAATACACAAAAGACTTCCGAATTAATTAATCAATATGCCAATCAAAACTTTAATGATTTTATTAATCATTATAGAATTCTTGAGGCAAAAAAATTACTCTTAGAGCACAATAAATATACAATATCATCTATAGCTTATGACGTTGGTTTTAGCAGTTTGTCTTCATTTAATAGTGCATTTAAAAAGTTTGAAGAGATAACACCTTCTTCCTACAGAAAACAACATATCCCAAATGGTTAAGGCCATTTGCTGTTTAATAACTAATATAAAGGTAAGCCTATATAACCGTCAGTTATGAGGGAAGTATTATGTTTAGAGAATAACTATATTACCTATTCACCAATATTCATCCTTCTCCCTCTAACACTGGTGCCATTAGCATCTCCAGACCACGAGCCCCAAACTGCAAATAGATTGCCATTTGGTGCAGCAGCAA
Organism: Seonamhaeicola sp. MEBiC01930; assembly: GCF_045277075.1. Classification (GTDB taxonomy): domain Bacteria; phylum Bacteroidota; class Bacteroidia; order Flavobacteriales; family Flavobacteriaceae; genus Seonamhaeicola. The sequence goes on from NZ_CP104270.1 coordinate 3,159,089, forward strand.
TAGCAGGAAAAACTTGATAACTATCTGTGTTGCTATTAACTGTAAAGACATCTCCAACGGGTGTGCCATTAGCTAGTAAACGTCTACTATAAATTTCATCAGTACTGTCGTTTGATGAAGCATCGCCTTGCCAAATTACAGCGAATCCACCTTTGTAGTCATTGGTAATTCCTAGATTTTGATTTCCATTGGTGTTTTGGCTAAGTATAATTTCATTTGTAAAAGCGGTGCCATCACTATTATATATTCGTGCAGTGATATCACTTGCCAAGGTTTGGGCGCTGCTACATTTTTCAGGGTCTTCAAGGTGTTCCCAAACAATTGCAAACGTACCATCTGCTAGAGCTGCAATATCTGGGTTTTTTTGATCGCAGCTTTCGCGGGTATTAACCTGCTGTTCCATAGCCATTAATTCATTGCCTTCAGTATCAAAGCGTTTGAAAACAATATTGAGTCTTTCAGAATCAAAATCTACTAAACTTTCCCAAACCACGACAAAGCCACTGGGAACCGCTATGATTCTAGCGGTATTTTGCCACAAATCTATGACTGTATTCACCCTAAATTCACCATTACTTATGTCGTTGAATGCAGCATCGTAAACGCGAGCATAAATTTCCCCTGCCTTTCCATCTTGGTCTGAACTCTCCCAAATAACCATCAAGTTGCCATTACTGTGATATGCAGCATAGGCAAGATCTTGATTAGATTTGGTTTCTTCATTAACTCTAAATTCTTCACCAACTTTAGTTCCAGAACTATTATACCTTTGGGCATACACACCAAAATCGCTTCCATCTTGATCTTTACTTCGCCAGAAAATGATATGCGAACCATCATCTGCAACTGCAACGGTTGGCTGACTTTGTGCTAACTTGGTTTCTGTGTTTACCACAAATTCATTACCCCATTTAGACCCGTCTGAATTATATTTTTGTGCTGCTACCGCATGTCCATCACCATCTTGTCCAGCACTCTCCCAAACCACTATTGCCTTACCATCGGGCGTAACAGCAACTTTAGGATAGCTCTGATTACCATCTTTATATGAATTAACTTGAAAGTCGTTACCAAGAAAAGCGTAAGTGGAGCTACTTTCGTCACCATGTTCTTCAGAATCATCTTCGATATTCTCTTCAGTATCATTTTCATTGCTTACAAGGCTCTCGTCTTCACCACTAAGCGCACTCTCATCTTTAGAGCAGGAAATTAATGCAAAAACAAAGCAAAGCATGACATAAGCAAATCTTTTCATAGTAAATTAATTTAATAGATATGGGTTGGTAAATTTTGCAAATAGTATTCATAGTTGTGTGCCGTTGGTCGAAAAATCGATGAACGTACTGAAATTCTTGTAGTTCATCTATAGTCTAAAATAATTTCACTACCTTATAATGCGCAAATCTTCACGATACAATACCTTTCTTTAAAGTAATTATTTTCCCCATATCTATTTTATTAAACTACTACTATTAAAATAGATATCATGAAAAAAAAATTATTTTGCATTTTTACACTATTTGTATGCTTGTTTGCCCAAGCACAACTAGTACAGATACCCGATGAAAACTTTGAACAAGCTTTAATAGATCAAGGATTGGATGATACTCTAGACGGTTATGTAGAGACAGCTAATATTATTAATGTAACCTCATTAGATGTTTCAGAAAAAGAAATTTCAGATCTAACGGGGATTGAAGCTTTTGAAAATATAGAAATACTGCGTTGTGGGAACAATAAATTAACCCACTTAAACATAAGGAAACTTAGCAAATTAGAACATCTTAACTGTGGTGATAATGATTTGGAAGAAATAGATATAAGTCAATGCCCCAACTTAGAATCCCTTTATTGCCATAAAAATAAAATAACCAACTTAGATTTAAGTAAAAACCCAAAACTAAATACTCTTTTTTGCAATAATAATGAATTGAAAGCATTAGACATAAGTAAAAATGGTGAATTGTTTTGGTTAAATTGTACAGAAAATGATATCCTATTTCTAGATACAAGTAATAATCCTAAATTACGTATTTTAAGATTTAGCTCAAATAGTATAGGCGGAGTTCCAGATACTAATAAACAAAATATAAAAGGACTTGTGAATGCTCAAAATGGTGTAGATTTGAGTAATAATATAGCCCTAGAAGAATTAGATTGTAGTAACAACCCTTTAATAAATAGTCTAGATTTAAGTAGTAATACTGCATTAGAAAAACTTACATGCAACGCTAATAGTTTAACCATTTTAGATTTATCTAATAATACTGTATTAACAGACCTTAGTTGTGATGATAATAATTTATTTATTTTGAATTTAAAAAATGGAAACAACAATGCTTTTGCATCTTTTTCAGCAGAGAATAACCCCAATTTAGCCTGTGTAAACGTTGATGACGCAGCTAATAGTACTTCAACTTGGACAAACATAGATATACAAACTAGTTTTAGCGAAGCTTGTGATTATACCACTTATGTACCTGATGATAATTTTGAACAAGCCTTAATATGGCAAGGGTTGGATGATGTTTTGGATGACCGTGTAGATCTTAGTAAAACGCTTACAACAACATACTTATATCTTGTTTCAGAGGGAATTACTGATTTAACAGGTATTGAAAATTTTGTTGCTTTAGAAACCCTTAATTGTGGTAATAATAATTTAACCGAATTAGATGTGAGTAATAATACAGCACTAGTTGAACTTAATTGTTATAACAACAATTTAACCGAATTAGATGTAAGTACTAATACGGCAATGGAAGAGCTTGGTTGTAATGGTAATGATTTAACCGAATTAGATGTTAGTACCAATACAGCGTTAAAAGAACTTAATTGCTATTCAAATGATTTAATAGCTTTAAATGTAAGTACCAATACAGCATTAGAAAAGCTTTCTTGTTATTCAAATGATTTAATAACTTTAAATGTGAGTACCAATACGGCATTGGAAAAGCTTTTTTGCTATTCAAATGACATAACCGATTTAGATTTAAGTAACAATACTGCTCTAGAAGAACTGTATTGCTATTCAAATGATTTAATCAATTTAGATTTGAGCAATAGTACTGCGTTAAAAATTCTTGATTGTCATACAAATGATTTAATGACTTTGAATGTAAAAAATGGAAACAACAATGCTATTGTATATTTTGATTCAAAAAGCAACCCAAGTTTAACATGTGTACAAGTAGATGATGCCTCTTATAGCGGTTCTAATTGGACAACTATAGATGTACAAACTAGTTTTAGTGAAGATTGTAATTACAGTTTAAGTACTAGTTTGAATGAAATAAATACCTTTAGTATGTACCCAATACCTAATAAAGGCAGGATAATAAATGTAGAAGTTTTAGAATTGATGAATTATAATTTAATAAATATTAGTGGTCAAATAATAAAACAAGGCAAATTAACTTCAGGAAAAAACGAATTAGACTTTACTAGTTTATCTAAAGGCGTGTATTTTATAACAATAAGTAATACCAACACATTTAAACAAAAGAAATTAGTTTTAAATTAATTACCAAATAGTTCATTTGCTAAATAATTTAATCCTGCATAAACATAGAGCTAGGTGGAATAAATGGAAACTAATTGGATGATTTTGCGAGGGCTTCCAATTTTTCAAAAACGATAACTTTATATGTTGTACTTACAGGTACTTTGTTGTCATTAATAAACATATGGGTTCTACTTGCTTTTGCAACTCTGTTTAAGTTGGCAATATATGACTTATGCGTTCGCTGAAAATTATTAGATAATAATGTCGTAATATTAATTAATGTTTCTGAAATAAGATACATTCTTGAATCTGTATAGATTTTTAAATAATTTCCAAAACTCTGAATATACAAGATAGAATCAAATGAAATATTAATAGGCATGCCATCATGTTTAATTTGAAGTTCTTCAGCTTTGTTATGCTTTGTTGAAGATTCTATTTTAGAGGTTGAAACTTTGCTTAACGCTTTCAAAAAACGTTCTATTTTAATCGGTTTTAGCAAATAATCTATAACACCATAGTCATAGCTTTCTAAAGCATATTCAGAATAGGCAGTAGTTAAAATAACTTTAGGTGGATTTATCATTGAACGTAAAATTTCCATACCATTAAGTTCAGGCATTTCTATATCTAGAAAGATGAGATCAAGGTCATTTTTCTGAATGTAGTTGACAAATACAAGAGGATTTCCTGTACTTAGTACCAATTCTAAAGTATCGATTTTTGAACAATACTCTTCTAATACTTTCCGAGCTAGTATTTCATCATCTATGATACCTATTTTAATCATTACTTATTTTTTAATATTGAAACGGTTAAGTCAATAGATAAATTCACATGATATTCGTCTCCTTTATCATGAATATCTAATGCGTGAGCCTTGGGATATAATAGACGCAAACGCCTTCTTACATTTTCAAGCCCGATTCCTTTTCTAACCGTATCAGAAACTATTGATGGTTTGGAATTTACTACATCAAAATTGAGCGTTGTATTCTTAATTGTAGCAGAAATATCAATTCTACTTTGCTTATTAGTACTTTGTGCTCCATGCTTAATGGCATTTTCAACAAAAGGGATTAATAACATTGGTGAAATTCTTAATCCTGAAATATCTCCATCAATTAAAAATTCAACAGTACATCGCTTGCTTAATCTTTTTTCTTCAAGTAATAAATAATTTTCTATAAACTCAAGCTCTTCTTTTAATAATACAGTTTCTTTTTTAGAGCTCTCTAACTGATATCGCATTAATTCAGAAAGTTGCATGACAACATCAGGTGTTTCTGATGATTGCTGTCTTGACAATGAATAAATACTATTCAATGAATTAAATAAAAAATGCGGATTCACCTGCTCTTTTAAATAATTAAGCTCCATGTCTTTTTGTAATTTATCTTTTTCTGCATTTTCTCTTTGCATAACAATACTTCTTCTTAAAAAAAAAGCAGCCATTCCAGTGCCAGATGTATAAAAAAGGAAAAAGGATATTTTGCTAAGACCAGACCAATTAATATTGGGATATATTTTTAAAGATGCCAGAACAAGTATAGTTCCAATGAGCAGGATTCCATAAACAAAATACTTTTTCTTATCTAATATAAAAGGAATGAGAATAAAATGATTTACCCAAATGGCCGCCATAATTATAATAGTATAATAAAGCCCATGAAGGTAAAAAGAATAGCTGGTATCAAAATTATCCTTAAAAAACAAATTACTTAATGTCTCAAGTATAAAAACCAATATAAAGGCTCCTATATTAAGGAGAATGGTATTCTTTAATGATCTTTTAAGCATACAATCTATTATTAAAAGTGCTAAAGATACTATCTACAAAAGCAAAACTCTATAAATTCTTATGAAAGCTATATATCAATGACGAAACTGTTTCATCATTTAATTATTGTACTTGTCATCTTTATAATATTATGCATGGATTATGCTATACTTTTAGTCTATAGTTTATAAAAAAATGAAAAATAGTATTTCAATTCTCGTAATTTTTATCCTTTTTCAATCCTGTAAAGATAAGCCAATAAAGGATTCTGATATCTTAAGTGTAACAAATCCAAAATATGAAACCTATAATTACACAGGATTTACAAAAGAAGAAATTTATGGATTTCATCAACATATTTATGAAGGTGGAGATTGGACCGTATATGGTGATACCGAGCGGTATTTTTACCTAAATTTCTCAGAAATCGGGAATCATTCTCGTATACTTAGATCAGATACACCAATAATTCTTGAAGAAACACCAAGAGATGATATAAAAAATTTTATTACCACATCAGACTTAAAAAAGGGTGGTGGGCTATCATTAAACGACTATGTACAGCAAGTAGAAGTTAATGGCTTAATTATAATTCATAAAGGCAAAATAGTCTTTGAGGGTTATCCGAGAATGTTTCCAACCGATTTGCATATTACTATGGTAATAACTCAAGTTTTTGTAAGTACTTCAATTGCCATTTTAGAAGATAGAGGCTTAATTGATATTAGGAAACCCATTGATTATTACTTTGGAGGACTTAAAAATTCAGGTTGGGAGGGTGTTCCTGTAATAGATATTCTTAACATGAGTTCTGGAATTGATCGTGTCCCGTTAGAAAATTATGAAGTTAGTTTCAATCCAATTAAAGATTTAGCTACAGCAAAGTCTAGTAAACCTTCAGGAGCAGAGCACCAGTGGTCCAATGCTGATGCTATGGTACTTACGTTATTAGTTGAAAAAATAAGTGGCCTTACTTTTCGTGATTTTGTACAACAAGAAATATGGAATAAGATAGGAGCAGAGCATAGTGCTCTATTGGGCATCAATGCGAACGGAACTTCTATTTCATATGTTGATGGTCTGTCAACAACTCTCAGAGATCTTGCTAGGTTTGGTTTAGCTTTTACACCTAGCGGCAGAAAGGGTGTTAAGCCAATAATTTCTGATGAACACTTATTTAAAATCCAGAATGTAAATAAAAGCCTCAATGTGTCTCGGGATTCATCAAAAGAAAATAAATATAGTAGTTATCAATGGAGTGCAGTATATGATGATGGTGATTTTTATAAAGGAGCACATGGAGGCCAAGGTCTTTATATTTCACCTGCAAAAGATTTAGTTATTGCCTATTTCGGAACTTCCAATGTTAATCGAGAAAGGAATCAACTTTCTATCATTTCTAGACAACTTTCCAAATCTGGATTGTTTGATCTAGAATAAAATACATTAAATATCCAAACTCAAGGTTTACAATTATTATACTAAGAATTATGAAAAATAAAACAAGACTCCTGCTTTTAATATTACTAATAACTACAAACATCATACTTGCACAAGGAAATAGTGAAAAGGAATTAACCTCACATGGAATAAGCTCTTCTTTAGTATTACCGCAAATTCAGGTAGTTCCAATAAAAGATAAGAAAGCTGAAAAGAACTACGAATTGTATATAGAGTTACCAGAGAGTTATTCTGAAAACCCCAATAAAACTTATCCTGTTCTTTATTATACAGATGCTATGTGGCATTTAGAAATGTTATCTGGATCTTCAGAATTTATACTTGAAGATCTTATTCTCGTTGGAATTTCCTGGCAGAAGGGCATTTCAGATGATTTAATGGAAAAATATGGAGCGCATGCCAGCCGATTTACCGATTATTCATTCTGGAAAAAGTCAAACCCTAATCATCCTTTGCTAAAATTTGGCAAGGCAGAAAATCATTTGGAATTTATTCGCAGTGAAGTAATTAAGTATGTAGACAACAACTATCGTACAGACCCTAACAGTCGTTCATATTTTGGATATTCCCTAAGTGGTGCGTTTGGGGCGTACATTTTATTAACTCAACCTGAAACCTTTAATAATTACATTCTTGGTAGTCCACTGAGTAAAGGCCTAGTACCATATCTTAAGGAGATTGATTCCCAACGTGTAGTTCCAGAGTCCGATAAAAAATTTCATGCCAACGTATTTATGGCATACGGCAGTTTAGAAAAAGGTAAAGATGTGCCTATTGAAGAATATATCAATTTATTAGATGAACGAAAAAATTTAAGTTTATCCATACAAAACAAAACCATTGTTGGTGATCATCAAACTGCTTTTCCAAGGGTGGCTGTAGAAAGTGTTTCTTGGTTATCGTCCATAATGAATCATGTTTCTAACAGTAGCAAAGACATTTCATTCTGGGATATTCCACATCTAAATAAATCTTATGTCAGTCTAACACCTGAAGATAGAAAAGATGGAATATTAGTAGACACCCTTTCTGTAAAAAGTAATGACCAAAATGCCATTGTCAAATTATCTCAGGAAATATTTGAAGATAAACATGGTAGTTATGATGCTTTGCTCATTTCTCATAAAAACCAATTAGTTTTTGAATCCTATTATAAAAAAGGCCGTATAAATTTACCTCATGGGCAAGCATCAGCCACAAAAGCCTATACCAGTTTAATGTTGGGAAGAGCCATAGAAATGGGATACATAACTATGGAAGACCTTGACAAGCCATTAATAAGCTTTCTGAAAGACCTAGACCCGTCAAAATTTACTGATGGTGCAGAAAAAATAACACTTCATAAAGCAATGACCATGCATGGAGGTTTAAATATTAATAGAGACGAATGGAAAGAAATAGAGAAGGATTCTCTTCGGTTAAAAGGGCAGGGGCTAGTTCAGACCCTTCTAGAGCAAAGCGCACCGATAACCGAAGAATCTCAAAGTTATTTATATGGCAATTTCAATCCAATGTTGGTGATGACGGTTATTGATGCTGTAGTCCCAGGAACGGCCCAGAATTTTATTAAAAAAGAACTCCTAGACAAACTCGGAATTACCAATTATAAATGGTCAACACATAAGAGCGGATTGCCACAAGCCGGTTGGATGGTGAGTATGGAATCTCGTGACATGCTCAAATTAGGTCATTTGGTTCTTAATAAGGGTAAATTCAAGGGAGATCAGCTAATTTCTGAAGCATATCTTGACAAAGCAACCAGTGGCATTGTAAAGCCCACTGAAGATTGGATGCCTAAAGACTATCGTTATGGCTATTTTTGGTACCAAACAGATGTAAAGGTTGGTGACAGAAGTTATGACACCACATTTGCTTGGGGTGGAGGTGGACAACGTGTTATTGTGGTTGAAGAACTAGATTTAACCATTGTAATTTCTGGTCATGATAGAGATGATAAAATCATGACTCAAATTTCCGAAATTATCATACCTGCCTTTGTTGAGAAATAGTCAAGTCCTTTTTAGTGTATGCCTAAATTAATCTTAATTAACATAAACTTACAGCATCTGTTTTTTAACTTGTTGTTATGAAAGTAATTCTAGTATTGGTATTTGTATTATAATTTACTTGCTCTATTTAACTTGAGCTTTGGATAAAAGTTCATCCTAAATAATAGGTTTCTTGTTTTTTTCTTTTTAAATGTTTCTCTAATTGGCTAATGGAACACTCTTTTTCGTTAAGGGTGGAGTAGTGGCGAAAATGTGTGTGGCATGGAAACAATAAAGAATTATTTGATTTTTTTAGATGAAGAAGTTAAAATTATTATATTGATTTTAGAAACTAAGAAAGTATGAGACTAATAATTTTAATTATCGTTTACTTATGTATTAACTTTTCATTGTATTCACAATACAATGCAAGTGCTTTATTAAACAATTCATTAAAAGTAGAAGCTTACCAACAACTAATAGGTGAAGTAAGTTATTACAATTCAAAGAGCCCTTCTATTTATAACGAAAAAAGGAACTGTATTTATGGTAATTGTAACAATGGTGAATCTGCTATTGCAATAACTTTTAAAGGAGGCTTATATTATAAGGAAAAAGTAATGAAAGCTTTATATATAGCTGGAAATTTTGCAAATGGTAAGATTGAAGGGCAAGGATATATATTTCATACGTATGATAAAAAATCAAAAAAAACTTTACAAAAATTATTGAAAAAAGGAAAATTTCAAGAAGCTTGGAATATTGATAATGTAAGACCTAAAATTAGCGGCATTTTTAACGCTAATACCATCATCAAAGGCAAGTATGTAAGTTATTACGACTATTTTGTACCTTATTTACGAGAAGGAACCGATAGTAAGTACATTTATAATGGAATGTTTTATAATGAAGAGTTTCAAGGCAATTTATATATTAATAATAAAAATGTACTTGCTTCAGATTTTAACAATATAGACAAAATAACATTTATTACAAATAAAAATTATCCAGATGAAAATAAATATACTATTAAAGCCGAAAAAGAATATCCCACTATAAAACGCTTTTTAAAAGATGGAAATAATGAAAATATAAATTACTTGTTTGATAAGCATTATATTTTAAAAGGGCTTGGTGTTTCTATTGAGGAAACAGCATCAAATGATTGGAAAATAAATATTAGTTCTGGTTATAGTCATAATTATGCCCTTAAAATAGATACTGTTATAAAAAAGCCCAAAGGTCAAATTAAAACTATAAATGAATTAAAAATGTTTGCAAATTACGATTCAAATAATAATGCAAATGGGTTTGTTTCAATGGTATCAAAAAGTGGTGCAACTTATACTGGTTTTATGAAAGAAGGGAAATATCATGGTCCAGGATTTTATATGTCAAGTGATGGCATATGGATTGGAAGATTTTATAATAATAGTATGGAAGAAGGTATCGTAATTTCTATAAGAAGAGTTAAGCATGTAAATACTGAAATCCTAGATGATTCTAGAGTGTTTCATAACTTTACTAATAGCCTATATAAACCTAGAATTGATAAGAAATTTACGCGACCGAAAGTATTTTATGCTGAAGTTAAAAATAAAAAGTACACAAGAAAAGGATTAGTGACAAGTTCTATTACAAATATTGCTACGAGGAAATATTCTGGAGAAATAGATGGTTTTGGAGTCCCAAATGGTGATGCCATAGTAGATGGTAAAAAGGGCTATTATAAAAATGGATTTTATGAAGGCCCTACACGAAAAGAACAACAGGCAATAGCAAAACAAAATGAAGAAGAGAAAGCCTATTGGTTAACACAATCTAGTTGCGGATTAAAGGGGGAATGGGTTAGCCTTTCAGAATTAGTGAATCATAGAGGTAAAGTTGTTTGTTCTAAAAACGGGTTGTCTGCTTTTGGTTGGGTCCATCCTGGTGCAGCTAATTGGCAAACTGCAGTTAATAGTATAAACAATAAACCCGAAGAAAGACAGCGTTATAGCTTAAATTTGATGTTTCCAAATGTTACTCCTGGTGATATCTATTTTAAGAGAAACATTGACGATATTGAATTTAAAGGTAATTCTGTATTTGTAGTTGATACTGCCATTGAAAATTATTATAATCCATGCGGATTGTGTAGTGGTTCTGGTCAGTTAAGGATAATGTCTGAACAAGAAAACACAAGCCCAGTTACTGCAAGATATACTTATTACGTTATCAACGATCCATTGGGCGGATACATGATTCAAAAAGCTATTCGGCATAAACGAGAAAAAGACCTTGATAAATATGGACGCAACGGATTGTATTATTCGGATAAAAAGAAGGTTCCTTGTCTACAATGTTTAGGTATGGGTATTATATTTAAATGAAAATTAGTTAGTAATTATCATAAAGCTTTTATAGTTATGCCATTTGCAAAACATGTACTATAATGTTCTCGCGTTATGTACAACATGGGCTTTGGTTAAAAGCATATCTTAAATAATAGGTTTCTTGTGTTTTTTTCTTTTAAAATGTTTCTCTAATTGGTTAATGGAACACTCTTTTTCGTTAAGGAAGTAGTGGCGAAAATGTGTGTGGAATGGGATTAAAAAAAAAGAATTTATTTTTTTACTGAATTCCTCAAAAAAACTATTCACTCTCAATCTACACTTGCCCTAGAAGATTCAACAAGAAAAAATCAGAATAAACGAATTAAATAATTTTGAGTTAGCTTGATAGTTAAATTTCAACAAACTATAATAGTCCTTCTTTTTCTAACTTTTCTTTAATTTGCTGATGTTTTTTCCAAAATTGTATTTCTATTTTACCAATTGTTTCTTCGTATTTTGGATGACTTTGCAATTGCATGAATAGAGGGTCTTTCTTCATAAATATGAGGACCCAATATTGGAAATCATCTTGTAAACTAAATTTACTATATGCTTCTATAGCTTTGTCTGGCATGTTTTCATAAAGATAAAGCACAGCTAAACTGGCCTCTTTATAAATTGATTCATCTTTTTCTAAGTAATCTTTATATTTATTTAAGTATTGCTCAGCTTTGTTAGAAAATCCCATTTTATTGAAAGTGTAGGCAATTTTTATATTCTCTGCAGGATATAAATCAATTTTATTGGTAGCAAGAATACTAATGTATTTTTCATAATAATATAATGCATTATCATAATCTTCTTGAAAATAATATAGCTTCGCTAATTCTTGAGTAATATCAGTACGTGTAGTGTCTTTTTTCCACTCCAAAAGCATTTTACCTGTTAAGGATTCTAAATCTTTGTCATTGGCATAATCTATAAAGTTTTTTAAATAGGGAGCGTAAGGATTATTAGGATTATATTTCAAAGATTCTTCAATGTATTTTGAGGCTTCTTTAGCAAATCCATTTTGGACTAAAGCATTACTCAAGTTTAGATAGATAAAGCTTTTAGATACAGAATCATTAGCTTCTATATTCAATTTGATTCCTTTTAATGCATAAGTGAGATACTTATTAGTATTTGGAACAACACGAGCGTATAAATCAGATAAAATTAGTACTACAGAAGAAGCATTTGGATTGTAATCTAATGCTTTTTCCAAGTAAGGTATCGCTAACCTAAACTCGCTTGTATTTATATAATATAACGCTTTAGCAATCAGAGGTAATTCAGAAGTAGCATCATGCAACAAGGCATTATCTGCATATTCATTTAATTTGTCTAAATATTTTTTTTCAATTTTATTTGAATCTAAATAATAGTAACAAATGGCAATCTGAGCATAAGCATTAGCGTATTTTGAATCTTGTTCTATAGCTTTTTCAAAATTGAGAATAGCTTTATTTAATCCTGCTTCACTTTTTTCATTTTGATTTTCCAAACCTTTTAAATAAAAATCATAAGCGATGATATTATCTGTAGGCTTTTTATCAATAAGCGCCAATTCTTTAGGTGTTACATTAGCTTCTATGGCTAAGGCAATCTTTTTTGCAATGGTATTTTGAAGCTCAAAAACATTGTCAAGTTGGTATTTGTATTGTTCAGACCATATAGGACTGTCCTCATTAGCATCTATCAATTGAATACTTATAAGTACTTCATTGCCTATTTTTTGTCCACTTCCTTCAATCAAATAATTGACCTGTAACTCTTTAGCAATTTCTGAAACAGTCTTAGGATTGCTTCTATATTTTTCTGTAGAAGTCTTACTTATCACGCGCAAATCTTTGATTTTTTGAAGATTATTACGTGAAGATTCCATAACACCATTAATAAAGTATAAATTGGAATTGTCTTCACTTAGATTTTCAAAAGGTAAAAAGGCAACCGACTTTTCTTTATTTGATTTAGACTCTGAAGAAGTGAATTGATCTTTGAAAAAGTAAATAATAGCAACGATTGCTATGGCCATGATTACTATAATGTACCTATTAATGTTTGTACTTTTTACGACAACTTCATTCTTGCCTTTTTTTTGCTCTAAATTCCATTCTTCATCTACTTCTTCTTTTTTTTTGGTTTTTGTTTCACCAGGCGGATAACCATAATATTCCCGATAACATTTTGTGAAATATGATTGATTGCTAAAGCCAACTTCAAATGAAATTTCTGAAACGGTCAGTTCAGAATCAATTAGTAACTCTGCTGCTTTCTGTAAACGTGTTTCTCTAATAAACTGACTAGCAGATAAATTAGTTTGCTTTTTTATTTTTCTAAGCAGACTAGAGCGACTCATGTTCATTAGGTCTGCCAACTCTGATACACCAAACTGCTCATTAGAAATATTCTCTAATACAATTGATTTGGCCTCTGACAAAAATGAATTTGAAGAATTGCTTGTCGTCATTTTCTTTAAGTAACAGCAACGAAGATAAGTAAAATTTAAACGTCAGGTTTTGAGTTAATTTTTTAGATTTTATGATGATTTGCGTCATAATTTATAGTCTTGCTACATAATTTATATTACTGCGTTAAACTTCATAACTCTTGATTCATAAGTGTTTACTATCGCTTCAAGGTTCATCGCATCTTTGTATCATCAAATCAAAACAATAATTCTTAATATTTAAAATCATGAAAAAATCAATTAAATCTCAAGTAAAATGTTTGGCCGCAATATGTATAGTAATAATGTCATTAACATCCTGTTCACAAAAAAGTGAAACTAAAAAAACAACAACCATTTTAAAAAAGGAAATAGCTAAACCAAGTATAGATATTCATGGGGCAGTATTAACCGGAAATTTAGAGACTGTTAAGCAACATATTGAAGCTGGGACAGATATTAATCAAAAGGAGGCCATGTCTGGATCTACACCTTTAATGTCAGCAGCCACTTTTAATAAACCTGAAATTGCTAAAGTATTGATCAATGCAAATGCAGATTTGTCTATAAAGAATAATGATGGCGGAACAGCTTTGCATACAGCAGCATTCTTTGGACGTTTAGAAATTGTACAGTTACTAATTGATGCAAAAGCAGATAAAACGGTTCGCAATAATTTTGGAGCTACAGCTAGAGAAATAGTTATGGTAGATTATGATCAAATGAAACCAATTTATGAAATGCTAATTCAGCAATTAAAGCCAATGGGTTTTACATTAGACCTTAATGAATTACAGAAAGCACGTCCTGTTGTAGCAATGATGTTACAATAAAAACAATATAAGATGACAACAGAAAGAAGATACGATATTGATTGGTTAAGAGTAATTGCTATTGGTTTATTACTGATTTACCATATAGCCATTATATTTCAACCTTGGGCATTGTTTATAGGTTTTATAAAAAGTGATGACGCTTTAGAAGGACTTTGGAAACCAATGACGATGCTGAATGTTTGGCGAATACCTTTACTCTTTTTTGTATCGGGAATGGGACTCTATTTTGCAATGAAAAAAAGAAATTGGAAGCAGTTATTCTTAGAGCGTGGAAAACGTATTCTTTTACCATTTGTATTCGGGTTTTTGGCCATTACTCCATTACATTTTTTAATTTTTCAGCAATATTATAAGATGCCATTAAGCTACTTTCCGCATATGGGCCATTTATGGTTTTTGGGTAACATTTTTGTATACGTTCTGTTGTTGTCGCCACTCTTTTTCTATCTAAAGAAAAATGAAAAAGGAAGATTCAAAAAGATAATTTCAAAAGTGATGAGTTATGCTTTTGGTCCACTTACGATATCTGTTTTTTTTATGTTGGAAGTAGGTTTATTAAAACCACAGCTATTTGAACTATACGCTCAGACTTGGCATGGATTTTTTATAGGATTTCTTGCGTTCTTTTTTGGGTATTTTTTTGTGTATAGTGGTAAAGTATTCTGGCAAACCGTTTCAAAGTGGAAATGGTTGTATATAAGTATAGCAGCTGTCTTATTTACTCTTCGATTCACAGGGTATCAGTCCATATCAAATATGTATATTACTACTATAGAATCTAATGCTTGGATATTGGGTTTGTTTGGAATAGGTTATAGCCACTTTAATAAACCAAGTGACACACTTAGCTATTTGAGTGCAGCTGTTTATCCTGTTTATATTATTCACATGTTCGTCTTATATGCAGCTGCATTACTCATTCTGCCATTAGATCTTCATCCTATGATAGCATTTATAGGAATTACGGTATTTACGTTTGTTGTCTGTTTTCTTATTTATGAATTTATCCTTAAACGAATTAATATTTTAAGACCCTTGTTTGGATTGAAATGGAAATTTAAAAGCGTAATACAGAAAAAGTTAAAGCATATTTAAAGTAAAACACAACACGTTGTTTTTCAATTTAATAAACCATTAAGTCATGATAAAATTATTTAGAAAAAATAGACTAAAAATGCTTACTCAAAATAAGTTCGGTAATTATTTTGCTTACGCAACTGGAGAAATTATTCTTGTTATTGTTGGGATTCTTATAGCCTTAGCAATTAATGAACATTCAAATAGCGAAAAGAAATTGGAACTAAGAAATTCATACATTATTCAGTTGCATGATGAAACAGATCGAAATCTAAAAAAGTTGACCCTTCTTGATGATGAGTCACTGCTAATGCTCAAAGAGTTAGATACAGTATTCAAAATTCTATTATTTAAAGATTATGATAACCCTAGATTATCGACAAAATCATTCTATTTAATCATGTCTAAAAAGTTTTATCCAGTTATGATAACCTATGAAAATTTAAAATTTTCTGGTGATTTAAAATTATTTGACGATTTAAACTTACGCAATGCCATTTCTGAAACATACGAAACATTCAATCCTATAGAAAAGCTTGAATCATCAGAACAAAACGCAATTGAAGCGTATTATGAAAATTTTTTGATGCGAAACGTAAAATTTAGGAATATGGGAACTTCGTCTGAAAATTATGGCAAAGACATTTATTTCGAAAATATGGTTTTAACGAGAATGACTACGATTGCACAAAATCGAGAGGCTTACGGTAATGCCATTGAATCATTAAAGAAGCTAAAAGACACTTATACAGAACTTCAAAATAAATATTAAACAATCTAAAACTATAGGTTCATGAAAAAAATTAAATCAAAAAAGAAAACGCATCCGTTTTGGAGATTTTTCTGGCTAACATTTCTTGTCGTTTCGCTTTGGTATGCATGGTACTCTTTTTATGCGCCTTCAAATGATATTACTTGGACTAATAACCTTGAATCTGCCCAAAAGCTTGCGATTAATTCTGACAAAAACATTTTGGTGTTTTTTACTGCAGAATGGTGCTCACCTTGCAGAATTATGAAGCGAAAAATTTTTTCCGATGATAAAGTTAAGAAAGTTATCGATGCTAAAGTTATACCAATAGAAATTAATATTGATGACCAAAATGCTGAGGCATTAGTAAAGCAATACAATATTGGAGCTACACCAACAACCATTTTTATTAGTCCTCAAGGAGATGTAATTGATTATGCTGTTGGAATAGTCGAGAAAACAAAATTCCTTGAAATGCTTGAAAATCAAAGTGTGTATTAAGAGAAGTAAAAAACAGAAATCACAAAAATTTAATTTAGAATAGTAAACATCAATTTAATCAATCAAAAAACGAACAATTATGGCATCAATTAAAATCAAAAAACAAACAATTATGAAAACAATCAAAAAACAAATTTTATTAAGAATGGTTTGTATTGCCTTTGCATTAGTATCTAGTATAACATATGCACAAAACACCAATATAGAAACAACAACACAAAGAGATGGATTCATTTTCGAATTTGTAGTAGGTGGCGGTATTATCAGTTTAGAAGATAGTGCAGGTATTCAAACTTTCAACAAAGCTCAAGGAGCATTTGTTTTTCCAGATTTAAAATTTGGCTACATGTTAAACGACAAACTCGCCATTACAGCCTCTTTACCTGGAAATATATACGAATTTGAGGGTAATGACAGGCATTTTGGAGGGTTAATTCCTTCTGTACAATATTGGGTAAAAGATAGATGGTGGATTCATGGAGGAATTGGCTTAGCAATAGATTCGCCAGCGCTATATGATATTAAAGACGATGTAAATGACGATTGGAACTTTGGTTGTGCTGTTATGGCGAGTACAGGGTACGAAATTTACAAAAAGAAAAACTTCGCACTTAACATTCAGTCTAAATTAGTTTTGGGTCGTGCGTCTTTAGATGGAGATGCACATAGAGATGCAGTAATCTTTAACGTTGGATTAGGAATTAGCTGGTTATAAAGCATTACTAAAAACAAAAATCAAAATGAATTCACATAAATTTGTGAATTCATTTTTTTTTTGTGAAAGTAAAAACGTTAGCTTTTGTTTGATTGTTAGGCAAAAGTTGAAATACAATATAACCTATATATAAATCGTTACAAAGACATTTTATATAATAACGGATTATAATTTCAAATCTGAATTATAATGTTCTGCGTTATGTAACTTGAGCTTTGGATAAAAGCTCAAATCCTTTCAACAGTATCTTTAAAAAATTTATTCTAAAAAGTTTCCTCTACGATGTTAATGAAACACTTTTTACACGACGACGTAGGAGGGAAGTGGAATGTGTGTGGAATGGTTTTACCTGTTTTAATTAAGCTTATTTTCTTATCCTTTAAAATAAATGGATTAAACTTTATTTAAATCCCTTTTGTGCAACTCTGCAAGGGTTTTTGATTAATTGTTCTTTTTCAAAAGAAGAAAAACAACTAATATTCCTCATTACTCTTCCTACATCTTCTCTAGCGGCTTTTCTATTGTAAGAAGTGTTTGCATATTTACACATATTCTTAATAAATTCCTGTCTGTAGTATTCCTTTTTACTGCCTGTACTTGAATTTATTAATACTTCTAAAATAATGGCTTTTTCCCCATAAAAACCATGATAAACGTCGCCAACGTAACCATCTGGTCTTGGTTTTGCCTCTAAATATGGATAAGCACGCTTATAAAAAGCAATTAGTTCATCCTTTTTAATTTGTTTTCGTAAACTAACCAAAGCTTTTGTGATTTTGTTTACATTCCTGTTAATATGCTTTTCCGACAAAGCCCTTCTCATAATGTCAATAAACAATTCACCTGAATAATCTGTAGTTGCCACATGGTTATAATATTCTGCTAATAGTGTGAATTGTTCTGAATTCAAATTAGGATATTTTTTAAGAAGCCTTAAACCAACATCTTTTCGGTGTTTACGCCTTTGATTCATTGATTCAATTTGCCTACTTAATTCTGCATACGCAGCATCGGCGGAATATGCTGAAGAATTAGAACTATTGTTTCCTGAATTTAGAATTATTCCCGACAGAAGACTTACTAATTCGTCTTCTGACTTATAATTGTTTTCTGACCTGCTAATTGTCATGGTTTTTTTCTTTGGATTTAAGGGGGTATTATTCCCAGCATAACCAGTATTAGAGGAACTTGAATTGTTATTTTTTGATGATGAACTAGATGGTTGTGAATATCTACCGTTATAATTATTACAAACCCAATAAGGGCCACTATCATTATCACCAAACCGTACTTTATCAATTAATAATTTGGGAGTTTCATTAAATGAATAATAATAGGTGCTAACTGTTTCTTCTGGTCTAAGAAGGGATTTCCTTTCAGTGGTTCTCCCTCTTTCTCCTATACCGAAGGAAAATGAAATAATTTCGCTAAAACTATTTTTGAAGGTAAAATTATGATACCATTTCTCTTTACCAGATACGCTTACAACTTTAGATACTCTTTTATAAAGTATACCACTTCTTAGGCAATTATTCCCTTCATAGTTTTGCCAGTTTGTTGTATATTCTTGTGAGTAAATATTAATGCTTATTAATAATAAGGTAATAAAAGATATTACATGTCGGGTTAAATTGAAATAGTTTACTTTCATGACCGCTTTTTATATTTGACAATGTATAAAGTTAAAGATATGAAAACTTTAACAAACATTATGCCAATAAGAAACCCAGAATAAATCCTGATTTCTAATAAATTACCTAAATTTATTAGAAGTTTCTGTAAATTGACCTCATAAAATTTTGGCTAAAACAATAGGATAGTGGAGTGTACATATTTTAGGCTATACAAATGCAATTATCCTGAGGATGTGTATTTGGATACAACACTAATGCAAATCATCATGGCATGATTTACATACAGATTCTAACCAATCTATAGGTTCTTTACCAATATTATACTTAGCATATCTTGTGTGATGTACTTGTGTAGCACGATTTCCACAATAGACACATTTCCAGTTATCACGTTTTAAAACTACGTAGCGTTTCCGTTTCCATTCATCAGATTTTAAATACACGTTTCTGTAATAATCGCATCGTGCTTTTCTCCGGTTCTCCCATAAGTGTCTTTTATATCTTAACAATAAGAAATAGACAAGAATAACAATAATCCCAAATAGAATTACTTTATAATCATCACTTGTTAATTGAGATAGCATTTCCATAGTATTAAAATTAATAAAAATTCTATTTTACATACTATTTTGGAAATTGATTGAATATCAATTTTGCGAATCTGCGAGTTGATGCGGCTGGGAAAAGCAATATTTTATTTTACAAAAGCTAATCCCTGAGAATCGCTTAAAAAATATAATCTTGATCATTATACAGAATACAGAAGCCACAATTAGCTTGTCATAATTACTTTCGATATAAGTCTGCGACATTATATCTGCAATTATATCAAATATCGCCCAAAAGCGCTATTTCGCTAATTGTTGTAAAATGTACTATAATTTATATTATGTCAAATAGAATTTTTAAGTAGAATAATATCCTACTCCAATGTATTTTCAGAATCATAAACTATAACCTTACTCCATAAGTTCATAGATTCATCTAAGAATTGCTTATGATTTGGTTCATCTTGGTAAGCGTCATGATCTTCTTTGGTTTCAAAAGTTAACAGTAAACTGTATGTATAGCTATTATCAATAACTTCTCTATTGGTTGCTGCTGGCGTGCCAATATGCTTTGTTTTAATATATTTAGAATTATTAATGAAATACTTTAAGGATTTTTCAAAGGCAGCCCTATCTTCTTTATTGTCTGGGTTTTTTAACCAAAAAAATACTGTATGCGCAAAATTTCCCATATCCTCCTTTTCATTAGTTGTATTATTACAACCTAAAATTAAAATTGAACTTAAAACTATAATTATATTTCTCATAAAAAAATGTAAAATCAAATATACAAAACTGATTTTATTACATTTGTTTGAATAATAAATGTTTTAAAATGAATTCTAACAAAACAATACTCGCGTTACTTATAACTACAATTCTTTTAAGTTGTAACATAGAACCTAAAAAAAAGGAAGTTTTAATATTTTCTAAAACTGAAGGTTATCGTCATAAATCTATAGAACCTGGTATAGCGGCAATTAAAAAATTAGGTGAAAGCAATAATTTTAATGTTTATGCAACTGAGGATGCTAATTATTTTGTTAATGATTCACTTAAGAAATATGATGCCATTATTTTTTTAAGTACTACTGGCGATATCTTTAATAATGAACAAGAGCAAAGTTTTAAAAATTACATTAATAATGGTGGTGGATTTGTTGGTATTCATGCTGCAACTGATACGGAATATGAGTGGCCATGGTACAATAAATTAGTGGGTGCTTATTTTAAAACTCACCCTCCTGGATTACATGAAGCTAAAATTGATATAATAGATGATAAGCATCAGTCTACTAGTAAGTTACCTAAAGAATGGGTTTGTAAAGATGAATGGTATGATTTTAAGGATATTAGTAAGGATATTAACGTTTTGGCAAACTTAGATGAAACTACATATGAAGGTGGCGGACTTGGAGTTAATCACCCTATTTCGTGGTATCAAGAATTTGATGGAGGAAAAATGTTCTATACTGGTCTTGGGCACCCAAAAGAAGCTTTTCAGAATGAACATTTTTTGAATCATATTTTAGGTGGAATTCAATATGTTACGGATAATTAGTAAGTTAATTACGTTTTATTCCTTTATTTTAATATTTGTAAGAAAAAAGAAAAGGCTATATTAGCAGTCTCAAAATTTCACCCCCATTGAAGCCTACAAAAACAAAATCTAAACCTGCTAAGTCACGCTTAAAACTTTTACATCAGTATTATAGTTATACTGGTTTTTATAGTTTTGTTGGTAAAAGTGTTTTAAAAGCATTACCCTATATAATTATTGCTGTTGTTGGTATTTATGCGTTGAATACCTTTTTTAATATAAATGAGGCTTTAGTTACTCTTACTAAAGCTTTACCCATTTATGGCGTTTTAATATTCTTTTTTATTTCTGAAACTCTTTTAGGTTTGGTTCCTCCAGAACTATTTATTGCTTGGTCTGGTAAACTTAATAACCCCTGGGGATACCTTACCATATTAGCATTTTTATCCTATTTTGGAGGTTTATTAAGTTACTATATAGGTGATTTTATTACCAAAATACCTAAAGTACATCGTTATTTAGAAGAAAAAATGCAAAAGCAACTTAAAAATTCCAAAAAATGGGGAGGATTTTTAATTGTAGTTGGAGCACTGCTACCACTACCCTTTTCTATATCTTGCTTGGCAGCAGGTATTATTAAGTTCCCGTTTAAAGGAGTTGTTTCTTTTGGGGCCTTACGTTTATTACGCTTTGTAATTTATGGTTTAGTAATTTTTAACGTGGTATAGATGAATTCATCTTTTAAGGCTGTTCTTCTATGACATTACCTCTATAAGAAATAAAGGTTCTTTGGTTACTATTCACACCTATTTCTGTTTTTAAATTTGGGCGAATGTCAACACGAATTTGAAAGGTTTCTGTACTGTTCTTTACTTCAATATAAAACTCATGTTTATTCTTTTTTGTATTGAATGTATGCCTGAATACTTCTGCTTTACCATCAAAATTAATACCTACACCATCAGGGTTATACCCACCTCCTATTTGATGTTCTCCATAATACGGTAGTTTAATTGATAAACTATCACCAATTATATTAAAATAATTATGATTGCCAATTAAACTAATATTTCCTGAGTTATTACCTACTGGTAATAAATTAAGATTTGCAATTTGAGCTGCATTTTGCGGACTAGCAAAGTCTGAATCTATAAATACAATACCAGACTCAATTATTGAATTTATTTTAGTTAGATCTATTTTTTTGTCAACTCCTTTACCAGATCCACAGCTCATAATTAAAATTAAAATCATGAGCATTGTTAAAATTTTTGTTTTCATAAACTTTAATAGTTTAATATTAATAGTCATATTTTTTCATAGTTCTTTACAAGTTCTGTGCCTTAAAATTTTAAAGTTACTTACTTTATATTAATTATATAAAAAAAAGCCGAGACATATAAATAATCCCGACTTTTCAATAGTTGCTTAGTTAATCTATAACCACTCTCTAAAGTAGTCCATCATCTCCTCTTTTAAATCATAGTGAAGCCTGATATATGTTCGCATATCATCTTTTAATGTGTGCTGTTCGTTTTGTAATCTGCCATCAATATTTTCGTTATAATCAGCATTGTTAATATTTGCCATTTTGTTTCTACAGCGGTGCAATAGCTTTGATATGGCATCTTTTTCAATCATAACTCTATTTTGAAAATTCTCTAATGGTATAGTAGCTCTTTTTCCAAATTCACGTCCTGCTATTTCTTCCAACTTTTCTTCAAACGTATCCATTTCATTTAAATGAAAACGTAACTCACGTTTCCAAGTTTCTAAATTAAATCTAAGGTCACTTAAATAATTCGCTTTCGTTATCATAGTTTTTCAACTTTATAATTATACTTCTTCTTTTATTAACTTTTTTTGAATGTTATTAGGTACGGGTTGGTATGATGAGAACCTAGAACTAAAAGTAGCTTTCCCTTGTGTTAATGAGCGTAAATCTGTAGAATAACCAAATAATTCTGCTGCGGGAATTGTACATTTTAATATTTGATAATGATCAAGGTTGTCAAACCCTTGAATGATTGAACGTCTACTCTGTAAATCTGTCATTACGTTTCCTATCATTTCTTCAGGCACTTTAACGGTTAGCTCATTTGTTGGCTCTAAAAGCTTCGGATTTGCATTTAAAAAGGCTTCTTTGAAGGCATGTGCGCCTGCTATCTTAAACGAAATATCATTAGAATCTACCGAATGCATTTTGCCATCGTAAACCATAACACGTACATCTCGGATGAATGAACCTGTTAACGGCCCTTCTTCCATAACTTCTAGAACACCCTTCATTACCGATGGTAGGTAGCGTAAATCTATAACCCCACCAACAATACAATTATAGAACATTAGCTTACCACCCCAAGGTAAATCTACTTCTTCCTTACCTCTAATATTAAATCCTTCAGGTTCTGGAATACCCTCATGCCAAGGTTCTATTTTCATATGAACTTGGGCAAATTGACCCGATCCTCCAGATTGCTTTTTATGCCGGTAATTAGCCGTAGATGACCTTTGAATAGTCTCTCTGTATTTAATCTTTGGTTTGGCGTAATTTATTTTATTAAGCTTATAATCATGTTTTAAAGTCCAGTCTATAATAGCCAAATGTAACTCACCTTGACATCCTAAAATTTGTTCTTTAGATTCTTTAGAATATTTGATTACTACGGTTGGATCTTGTCTATGTAAACGTTTTAACGCATCACTTAATTTTTCATCATCAGCCTTATTGGTAACGGTAACAGCCTTATTGATCCTAGGGTCTGGGTATTTAATTGGTTTAATGGTAATTGGTTTGCTCCCGCTATAAAGAGTGTCATTGGTTTCCGTGTCTTTTAATTTTAGTGTAGCGCCAATATCTCCTGCCGTCAGTTTATTTACAGGTTCACGCTTTTTACCATCCATTATGAATAACTGATTGATAATTTCGCTTTCACCGGTTCTAGAATTGGTAAGCTTATCGTTAATACAAATTTCTCCAGATTTTACTTTAAAGAAAGTAATCTGTCCTAAATTCTGTTGGTATAAAGTTTTAAAAATGAATAAAGATGTATCTGCTTCTGGCTTTGGGGAAATTTCATCTCCTTCAACACTTTGCTCAGGTTTTAAATCGGCTGCGGCTGGAGCTACGTTATCAATGAATCCCATTAAACGTCCACTACCAATGTCTTGTAATGCAGATACACAGAATACAGGGAATAAATCATGGTTTAGCATACCTGCCTTTATACCTTGACGCATTTCGTTTTCGTTTAGTGTGCCTTTATCAAAATATAACTCCATAAGTTCCTCATCATTTTCAGCAGCTTTTTCAACTAATTCATTGTGTAAATATTCAGCTTTTGGCTTTTCATTATCAGGAATTTCTAGTTTTTCTGGCTTCCCTCCTTCAGGTCCAAATTTGTAGCACTTCATTTTCAATACGTCAATTATGCATTGTGCGCCATCTATTTTTATTGGATATTGAATTTGTATAGCATTATTCCCTACCAATGTTTTAATGCTTTTAAAAGCATCTTCAAAGTTGCAATCAGGATGATCAATCTGATTTATAATAAATAAGGTTGGCTTATTGTATTTATCTATATAATTCCAGATAATTTCAGTGCCAACCTCTACACCGTGTTTGCCATTAATCACGGTAGCTATGGTGTCTCCCACCCTGATGGATGAAATGATTTCTCCAATAAAATCGTCTAAACCAGGAGTGTCAATAATATTGATTTTGTAATTACGCCATTCTGTATGAATTGGTGTAGCAAATACAGATGCTTGTCTCTCGTGTTCTATTTCATGATAATCAGATACCGTATTTTTATCTTCTATTGTTCCTCGTCTTTTTAATAGTCCTGCCTCAAAGAGCATGGTTTCAGCTAATGTGGTTTTACCGCTATTATGAGCACCTACAAATACCACATTTTTAATGTGCTTATCATCAAATACTTTCATATGCCTTTTAGTTTATGTTGGTTACAAACCTGTATTAAATAAGTGATTCAGGTTTAAGATGTTATAAAGCTACTTTCATTATTCATAAAAAAACATGACTAATATCATCTTGTTGAAGATTACAATGCTAAAAAAGAATGAGAATGGAGGTATTATTTATAATAAAACATCATATAATCGAGGCATTTTTGGTTCATCTATGTATTTTTGCTTAAAATTTTATAACATGTTTTCAATAGTTAATATATTTAGAGTAGTTGCGTTTTTAGAAGGCGTATCTTACATTCTTTTATTATTTATAGCAACACCTATTAAATACTTAGCTGGCGATCCGCAATATGTAAAGCTATTAGGAATGCCTCACGGTATTTTATTTATGTTGTATGTAGTGTTGGCCTTTATGTTAAAACCCGATTTTAATTGGAACAGCAAGCAATTTGGCGGTGTTATTTTGGCATCAATAATTCCTTTTGGAACCTTTTTTATAGAAAAGAAATATTTAAAAACAACTAATTAGTATGGATTCTATAAAGCATTTATTATATGATTATCTAATTGCCCAAGGTGTTGCTGATGATACGGTTAAGTATTTAAATATGCTAGCTTTATTTTTGGCTGCTTTAATCATTGTTTTTTTAATTGATTTTATAATTAGAAAGATTTTGTTAGGTACTTTTACCAGGTTTGCAAAAGCATCAAAGTCTAATTTTGATGACTTATTAGTTGCTAATAAGGTGCCTAGAAATGTGGCGCATATTGTGCCATTACTGCTTGCTTTGGAGTTTGTTCCAATAGTTTTTTATGATTTTCCAGACTTTGAAGGTGTTGTTGAAAAAGGACTGCAAGTGTTTGCTATTGTTTTAACGCTTTGGATTGTTAGAAGCCTATTACATACTGTGAAAGACTTTTTAAAGACTTTACCCAGTTTAAAAGATAAACCCGTAGATAGCTACATACAAGTATTTATGATTTTTGCATGGGTGGCGGGAATAATGTCTGCCATAGCTATAATTACGGGAATACCTTTCCTTACTTTCTTAACGGGATTAGGAGCGGCTTCAGCTGTTATTATTTTGGTGTTTAGAGATACCATATTAGGTTTTGTTGCTAGTATACAAGTCTCTATAAATGATATGGTGCGCATTGGTGATTGGGTAACTTTTGAAAAGTTTGGAGCAGATGGTTCTGTTATAGAAATTACTTTGGCTACTGTAAAAGTTCAAAACTGGGACATGACCATAACCACAATTCCAACTTATGCTTTAATATCGGAGTCATTTAAAAACTGGCGTGGTATGCAAAGTTCTGATGGCCGACGTATAAAACGTTCTTTAAGTATCAAGATGGATAGTGTTAAGTATTTAACTTCAGAAGACATTGAAAACCTAAAAGGTATTCAACTTATTGAAAACTACTTAGATTCTAGTCAAAAAACTATTGAAAAGCATAATACTAATCATAAAATTGATAAGTCTTTACCTCTTAATGGAAGAAACCTCACCAATATTGGTGTGTTCAGAAAATATGTTCAAGAATACATTGAAAATCACTCAGCTATTAATAAAGAGATGACGGTTATGGTGCGTCAATTAGCACCATCATCCCAAGGTTTGCCTATTGAAATTTATGCTTTTAGTAGTGACAAACGTTGGGAAAACTACGAATATATTATGGCTGATATTTTTGATCACGTAATTGCAGCAACGCCTTATTTCGATTTAGAAATATTTGAGTTGCCTTCTAGTTCTAACTTTATCTTGCAAGAATAGGGTATTCTATTTAACAACTAATTTAGAAGCTTTTTGCTCATTAACTTGAAGCAAATAAACTCCTGTCTGATAGTTTTTAAGATTAATTTCGGTGCTTTCTACATCATTAAAGTTTTGATCTAATAACTGCTGTCCTTGTAAACTATAAATTCGTATTCTTTTAATATTTTTAGAAGTAATTTTCAGTGTTCGTAAAGAATTATCAAAAGGGTTAGGACTGATACTAGTTTTTAATTTAGACGTATTGTCTGTTGATAAAGCATTTCCCAAATTACTACTTAAAGCAATAACCATACTTATGCCCTTGTTAAAATCAATAGTATTTCCAGCGGCATCAATTTGATTAGAATCGTTGGTAGCACTAGGAGCCATGAAAGACATAAATAAGTATTTATAATCTGGTGTAAAGGTTATACCCGTTGGTTCTGCATCATGAGGTGTTATTCCAAATAATTCAACTTTAGGACTAGCTTGAGTGTGTCCGCTTTTAACTACCCAAATATAAAATTGTTTTGCACCAGAATTATCATCTTGTAACACCCAAAGATTTCCATCACCATCAAATGCTAAATTATCATTACCTCCGCCCCAGGCCACAGATGTTGTGCTAGTTCCATCATTTATATCATAATTCATGCCACCAACAAAAGTTTCCATAGTTACGGTGGAAGCAGTTGACTCTAATGCATCAGAGTCTGTAAATCTATAAACTCTTTGGTCTGGGCTTCCTTTTACTGCAAAATATATCCAGCCGTTAGGCCCTATTTCAACATCTTCTATACCTTCAAACTCTGTTGCTCCAGCCGCAAGACTCAAAGCATTAGTGTTGTTTTGATGAGCAGGTAACTGATGTGCTGCATTGGAGCTGTCATTAATAAGAATCCAAGACCCGGTTCCACTTTTTGAGCCTTTGAATACATACAAATTACCTGCACTTAAATCTTGAGCATTTGTGGCTACAAACTTATATAGAAAACCATGCCCAACGGTATCATCTGCTCCTTGATAAACTGTTCTGTTGTTAGAATGAATGGCTACATTTTCATGCTTAAAATTCCCCATAGCCCAATGTTTTCCTAAAACTGTTTTGGTGGCCGGATTTATTTCAATATTCCATCCAACATCATTATACCCATCAAAGTTGAAATCTATTAACCCTGTTCCCAATTCATTAAAAGCAATTTCCTCACAAGAAATAACAGTTCCCCATGAAGTAACTGTACCAGAACAATTGGCAGCAGTACCACCAAATGCGGTAAAGTCTAAATCTTCTGAAGCCGTGGTTTCCCATAATTTTGATGTGGCATTAAAGTTTATATCTAATATTTGTACACCACCTCCTCCATCAGTCAGAGCACTACCTTCAGAGTTAATACTTAAATAACCATTTGTGCTACTCCCCGCAATTGGAACATAAGCTGTAAAATCAGGCTTTACCTTAAAGGTACCACCTTCAGTTAAAGCGTCATTGGTCTCAATAATTTTTTGAAATGTATGAGATGAAGGAATAACAAATTGATCTGTTTGTACAGCAGGTGTTACTGAAGTAAAATCGCCAATGTTTTGAGCATTTACAATCAACGAAACGAAAAAGATAAGGGGCAGTAAAGTAATTTTTAATAGTTTCATAATGTCTATTTTTAAATTAATACTGCTTAGGGAGGAATCAAGTATAAAGTTACTAAATTAGTTTTAATAAAAACGCATTAGAAATAATTTCATGAGTTTTAAAAAAGTCATAATTATATCCATAAAAAAAAGCGCAACTCCAAAGAGTTGCGCTTTTTTTATATAATAGGTTTCTAATACCTTATTTCACTTCCTCGAAGTCTACGTCTTCAACGTCGCTTCCTTCGTTAGCATCAGCTCCTGCACCAGCATCTGGTCCTGGTTGAGCACCACCAGCTTGTTGCGCCTCAGCTTGAGCTTTATACATTTCCTCACTAGCTACTTTCCATGCTTCGTTCATTTTTTCTAAAGCAGGGTCAATAACAGCAATGTCCTTAGTTTCGAATGCTTTCTTTAATTCTTCTAAAGCTTCTTGAATAGGTTGTTTTTTATCATCAGATAATTTATCACCAAATTCTTCTAATTGCTTCTCTGTTTGGAAAATCATAGAATCTGCTTCATTCAATTTCTTAGCATTTTCAGCTGCTTGTGCATCTGCTTCAGCATTTGCTTCAGCATCAGCTTTCATCTTTTGGATTTCTTCTTCAGTTAATCCAGAAGAGGCTTCAATTCTAATATCTTGTTTTTTCCCTGTAGCTTTATCTTCAGCAGATACTTTAATGATACCATTTGCATCAATATCAAACGTTACTTCAATTTGAGGTGTACCACGTCTTGCAGGTGGAATACCATCTAAATGGAAACGTCCAATTGTTTTGTTATCTGCAGCCATTGGTCTTTCACCTTGTAATACGTGAATTTCCACAGAAGGCTGATTATCTGCAGCAGTAGAGAATACTTGAGATTTTTTAGTAGGTATAGTAGTATTCGCTTCAATTAATTTAGTAAATACATTACCCATAGTTTCAATACCTAAAGATAATGGAGTTACATCAAGAAGTAATACATCTTTAACATCACCTGTTAATACACCACCTTGGATACCAGCTCCTAAAGAAACAACTTCATCAGGATTAACACCTTTACTTGGTGCTTTTCCAAAGAATTTCTCAACAGCTTCCTGTACCGCAGGAATACGTGTAGAACCACCAACTAAAATTACTTCATCAATATCACTCTTACTTAATCCTGCAGCTTTTAAAGCGGCAGCACATGGCTCAATAGTACGTTTTACTAAATCGTCAATTAATTGCTCAAATTTAGAACGTGTTAATGTACGTACCAAGTGTTTTGGTCCACTAGCCGTAGCAGTAATATAAGGTAAGTTAATTTCTGTTTGTGTAGAAGATGATAATTCAATCTTAGCTTTTTCAGCAGCTTCTTTTAAACGTTGAAGTGACATTGGATCTTCTCTTAAATCCATAGACTCTTCTGCTTTAAACTCATCTGCTAACCAGTTAATAATTTTCTCATCAACATCATCACCACCTAAATGTGTGTCACCATCAGTAGATAATACTTCAAATACACCGTCTCCTAATTCCAAAATAGAAACGTCATGCGTACCACCACCAAAGTCAAAAACAACTATCTTTTGGTCAGTACCTTTTTTATCCATACCGTAAGCTAATGCTGCAGCGGTAGGCTCATTAATAATACGCTCTACTTTTAAACCAGCAATTTCACCAGCTTCTTTAGTTGCCTGACGTTGAGAATCATTAAAGTAAGCAGGTACTGTAATTACCGCTCTACTAACATCTTGCCCTAAGTAATCTTCAGCAGTCTTCTTCATTTTTTGAAGAATCATAGCACTTAATTCTTGTGGCGTATATAATCTGCCATCTATATCAACTCTTGGTGTGTCATTATCTCCTTTTACTACTTTATATGGTACACGTTCTGCTTCATTTTTAGACTCAGAATATTTATTACCCATAAAACGTTTAATAGAATAAACCGTTTTAGTAGGGTTAGTTACTGCTTGTCTTTTTGCAGGATCACCAACTTTAATCTCTCCTCCTTCTACGAATGCGATTACCGATGGCGTAGTACGTTTACCTTCTGCATTTGGGATTACAACAGGATCGTTACCTTCCATTACAGAAACGCAAGAGTTGGTTGTTCCTAAATCTATTCCAATAATTTTACTCATAATATATTTTACTTTATTGTGTTGAATGTTCTTTTTTATACTCGGTTTGTATTAGTCAATTTGTATGCCAATACAAAAATGCTGACACAGTGTCATATTTTAATTTGTAATAGTCATATCTGTTTTTGGGCGTTACCTTTCAGGTCGGGCTTTTATTCATAACTTTTTATTTTCGATTAATGGAATTCATGAATATAAATGTTTCGCGTTACACTGTAACTTGCCGCAATCCCTAACGCAATGTGAAAGAATAAATGAAAAGAAACATTATATTTAGTTCTAACAAACTAATCTATATTTGTAATTAAAGTAATTTCAAGTTTATGGAATGTATCTCTGTATTCGATATGCTTAAAATTGGCATTGGTCCTTCAAGTTCTCATACTTTAGGGCCATGGCGAGCTGCTGAACGATTTATTCAAGAGCTTAAAGATTGCAATTGTTTTAATGAAACTGAAAAAGTCACAATAGATCTGTATGGTTCATTGTCTTTAACCGGGAAAGGTCATGCTACAGACTATGCCGTTATTTTAGGGCTATTTGGAGCTGATCCTGAAACAATTGCTGTACAAGACATCTCAATAAATATTGACACGGTTAAATCAACCAATAAACTCCGTTTAAATGGTGAAAAACTAATCCCTTTTAATTTTGAACAGGATATATCTTTTAATAAGAATTTTTTGCCTTTTCATGCCAACGGATTAACCTTTACAGCTTTTACAAGTTCTGAAAAGATTACATCAACATTTTATTCCATTGGTGGCGGATTTGTGGTAAAAGAAGATAGTGATAATTCTAAGAAAAACTTCGAAATTAAATGTGCCTTCCCCTATCCTATTGAAAAAGGAACTGAACTTCTAGAATACTGTAAAACACTTAACAAACCTATTTCTGAGGTTGTACTAGAGAATGAGAAATCCATTCGTTCAGAATTGGAAATTAATTCTGAATTAGAACGCATTTGGTGTGTCATGCTGGAAAGCATGTATATTGGCTGTCATACCGAAGGTATTTTACCAGGTGGATTAAATGTGAAAAGACGGGCTTTTGACATGAACCAAAGCCTAAAAGGATCAAAACCATATTCAAATCCTATTAAATGGATTTATAGTATAAGGGATACTGAGGTTAAATTTCGTCAAATCATCAAATGGGTAAGTTGTTTTGCTTTGGCTGTTAATGAGGTTAATGCATCGCTTGGGCGCGTAGTAACTGCACCTACCAATGGTAGTGCTGGGGTTATCCCTGCGGTTTTAATGTATTATTTGGTTATAGAAAACCATGATGGTAATTTTGAAGATATTAAAAAGTTCCTTCTAGTAGCTGGTGAAATTGGTAGCATCTTTAAAAAAGGAGCAACAATAAGTGCAGCTATGGGTGGTTGTCAAGCAGAAATTGGTGTATCATCAGCCATGGCTGCTGGGGCTTTATGCGAACTACTTGGTGGTACCCCAGAACAGGTTTTAGCAGCAGCCGAAATTGCTATGGAACATCATTTAGGTTTAACCTGTGACCCTATTGGCGGACTAGTACAAATACCATGTATAGAACGTAATGCTATGGGAGCTATAAAAGCCATTAACGCTGCAGAATTAGCTTTAGATACTTCTTCTGAAAGCACCATAGTTCCATTAGACAAAGTTGTAAATACCATGTGGGAAACTGCCAAAGACATGAACACCAAATACAAGGAAACCAGTGAAGGTGGTTTAGCTGTTGGGGTTCATTTAACGGATTGCTAGAAGCAACTTGACTTTGTGAGAAAATTTGGCTAACTTCGTTTAACAGTAGATATAAAACATTGAAACGATTTCATATCAAGTCGTTAGCCACAAGTTGAAAAATAAAAATTATGAAACATTTATTATTATCTATTTTAATAATTTGTTCAATAAAATGTTTTACGCAAGAACCAAATCCTGATTTATTTCAAACCTGGTATATGTATTCTTTTTTAGCAAACGACGGAAGTGAAAAACCTTACGAATTTAATGGTATAGAGAATCCAATAACACCTTTTTTGGTTATTATGGAAAATTTAACTTTTCAAGGTAGTGGTGCTTGTAATACATTCGATGGCACATTCAAATTATCCATACATGATGTTTTAGAAACCGATCAATTTTCAAATTCAACAAACGACTGTAGCATTGACACACATAATTTATTTGAAGATGAATATTTTAGTTTTTTCCAATTGGCTAGCGGATATTCTATAACTTCGGAAGTCAATGGTATGGTTTTAACTATTAATACTGCTGATTTCGGACAAGCCGTCTACAAGAATTTCACAACACTAGATACATCAGATTTCAATTTAAGTAAAATTAAAATTTATCCTAATCCAAGTAAATCTATTATTTATGTAAAATCTCAAAATACTTCTATTACGAAAATTGAATTACATAATTCTTACGGGCAAAATCTAAAAACTATTAATAACAAATTTAAAACTATAGAAATTTCTGACTTGGATATTGGAATTTATTTAATGAAAATTTTTACAGAATTTGGAACGCTGAACAAAAAAATCATTAAAAAATAGAACTTTAGTTGTAAAAAGCTAGTGGCTAACATATTAAAAAAAATGCTCGTTTAGGCTAAACCAAAGTTTGTTGCATTGATTGCTAGCTTTTGATTTACATTCAAAAAACCCTTATACGCAAACACGCAACCTTCCATGTACGTAACCGTTAAACGAAACCATAAAATTACTTTACATCACAACTAGCTCGTCTCCTAGTATCAATCATATAAATGATTTCCCAGTTTTTACCATTTTTGAAAAGCTGAAACGAATTCACTCCGCAATGATGAAATTCATCATTATACCAAAATTCATAAGGTGTCCAGACATTAGCCATATTACCATCAATTTGAATGTTATAAGATAATAAGCGTTCGTCCCACTTCTGGTCAGATGTTCTTGTAGCTATGGCTTTCAAAACTTCACTTGGAGAATCGTTTACCAACTTATCTTCTCCTTGTTTCGTACGGAATGCAGTTTGCATAATGATTTTATCGCTCATCACAGATTTCATAAGCAAAGTATCACCTTTGTGAAAACCTTCAAAAAAAGTGTCAATTGTAGCTTTTGCGGTTTGTTTTTCTTCGTTTTGTCCAACTACCGTTGAAGTGACTGTAAGTATTAGATAAAAAATTATTCTATGCATGGTTATAGTTTTAATTTAAATATATAATATAACTATAAGAACAACTTGTATTAAACAAAATTTTAACAGTTAACCCTTTGCTTTTCATTAACTTAAATGTAATGATGATAATTATATCAAATATCAACAGTCAAGTGTGTTTGTGGTTCTATTTGTTATTTATAAATTAGTTTATTAAAACAAAAAAACACTAAGCATTTGCTAAATTCACTAAAACATATCATGAAATTTTTAAGAAACTCACTTTTACTTTGGCTGTTATTAACTGGTATTAGTTATGGGCAAAACCCATTTGTTACCCACATGTACACTGCTGATCCATCAGCACGAGTATTTAATGATACTTTATATGTATATCCATCACATGATCCTGATAAAGCAGTTTGGTTTGATATGGTAGATTGGCATGTGTTTTCTACTACCGATATGAAAAATTGGACAGACCATGGTAGTGCTATTCATATAGACGAAGTTAAATGGGCAACAAAATACGCATGGGCCCCAGATTGCATTGAGGTAAATGATAAGTATTATTTCTATTTCCCTACAGATCAGTTTCATATTGGTGTTGCAGTTGGAGATAAACCAACTGGACCCTTTAAAGACCCTTTAGGAAAACCTCTTATTTCTATGGATACTGAGGGTGTGGTATGCAATCGCGATTTTATCGATCCAGGAGTTTTTATTGATGACGACGGACTAGCCTATTTGTATATGGGGCAACTGGTTGTTAACGCTGTTAAACTTAATGACGATATGATTTCATATGATGGAAAAGTACATTTATTAGAGGGTACTGATGATTTTTTTGAAGCTGCTTGGATGCATAAGTATCAAGGAAAGTATTACCTATCTTATGTAGGAACTAGTGGAGAAATTAAGTATTGCATGTCTGATAATCCTTTAGGACCTTTTGAATATAAAGGTGTGATATTAGAGAAAATGAACAGTGGTACAAATCACCATTCAATTGTAGAATATAAAGGTAATTGGTATATGTTTTATCATAATTCAGATTTGTATTATACTAACCACCCAGATAAAGAAGAAAAGTTTGGTTGGGGACACCCAGAAAGCCCACATACCTATAGAAGATCAATTTGTGTAGACAGGCTTTTTTACAATGAAGATGGAACCATAAAACAGGTGATTCCTACCAAACAAGGTGTTGAAAAATTAAGTGATTAAAAAAGACGGTGTCTAAAATGTTTTCATTGAAATAATTTCAAGATTAAAATGAATACTAATAAACAAATAGTTTAATTTATTACTTTTACATGCTATTTCTAAACTAAAAAACATGTCTACAGCTAAAAAAGAATATAAGCGCGTTACCGTAAAATCATTGGTTGATATGAAGGCTACCGGTGAAAAAATATCTATGCTTACAGCTTATGATTATACTATGGCTAAAATAGTTGATGGCGCTGGAGTTGATGTGATTTTAGTTGGTGACTCTGCAAGTAATGTTATGGCAGGTCATGAGACCACATTGCCAATTACTTTAGACCAAATGATTTATCATGCGTCCTCAGTTATTAGAGCTATTGATAGGTGCTTGGTTGTGGTAGATTTACCTTTTGGTAGCTACCAAAGTGACCCAAAAGAAGCACTTCGCTCTGCCATTAGAATAATGAAAGAAAGTGGTGCGCACTCCGTAAAACTTGAAGGCGGTAAAGAAGTAAAAGAATCAATAAAACGTATTTTAAATGCTGGCATTCCAGTAATGGGGCATTTAGGTTTAACACCTCAATCTATATATAAATTTGGTACTTATACGGTTCGTGCTAAAGAAGAGCAAGAAGCAGAACAACTTATAAAAGATGCTAAAATGCTTGAACGTACGGGGTGTTTTGCTATAGTCTTGGAGAAAATTCCGGCTGCATTAGCTAAACAAGTAGCAGAAAGCGTTAGCATTCCAATTATAGGAATTGGCGCGGGTCCGCATGTTGACGGTCAAGTTTTAGTATTACATGACATGCTTGGTATGACACATGAGTTTAATCCACGTTTTTTACGTAGGTATTTGAGCTTGTATGAAGACATGACTAACGCCATGAAACAATACGTGTCTGATGTTAAGAGTGTTGATTTTCCAAACGAAAGTGAACAGTATTAATAGTTGTTAGTTGTTAGTTGTTAGTTGTTAGTTGTTAGTGCAAATTTGTAAAATTAGTGTCAAAAAAAATCCTATCAAATAAAGACAACCTACAAGTTTTATATGAAGATAATCACATTATTGTGGTAAATAAACGTGCGGGCGATATTGTTCAGGGTGATAAAACTGGAGACAAACCCCTAAGTGATGTTGTTAAAGAATACATTAAAGCCAAGTATAATAAACCTGGAAATGTATTTCTGGGAACCGTGCATAGATTAGACAGGCCTACCACAGGTATTATAGTTTTTGCACGAACAAGTAAGGCATTACCCAGACTCAATAAGTTATTTTCAGAAAAGAAGGCCCATAAAACTTATTGGGCAGTTGTTAATAATAAACCGCCAAAAAATGCAGATACACTTGTTCATTGGCTTAAAAAAAATCCTAAGAACAATAAGTCCTATGCACATTTAAAAGAGTTAGAAGGAAGTAAAAAGGCTATTCTTCATTATAAAATTCTTAAAACATTGGACAATTATGTTTTAATAGAAATAAACTTAGAAACCGGAAGACATCATCAAATTCGTTCTCAACTGTCTAGTATTGGAAGCATAATTAAAGGAGACTTAAAATACGGCGCCAAAAGAAGTAATAAAGACGCCAGCATTCATCTACACGCTAGACAAATTCAATTTGAGCATCCTGTTTCAAAAGAAGATATTAATATTATTGCACCATTACCAAAAGACCCTGTATGGGATGTTTGTAAATAATGTTTTTTGTCAGTTCGATTGTCACGCCAAGTGTCATACATAAAGAACTTGCTATGTCCAAAATTTATATATTTATAAAAAACTTTATTTGAATAATATTTCAGACATACTTTCAGCTCAAAAAACTTTATTTAGATCTCAAAAAACTAAGGATGTTAATTATAGGCTCAAGCTATTAAAATCTTTGAAAACTGAAATCGTATCTAGAGAACAAGCCATTTATGATGCCCTGAAAAAAGACTTTAATAAATCTGAATTTGAAAGCTTTATAAGCGAATATGGATTGGTTATTTCTGAACTAGATTTAGTTATCAATAATTTGAAAAAATGGGTAAGGCCTAAACGTATAAAATCGTCAATGCTAACCTTTCCGTCCAAAGATTACATCTATAAAGTACCATACGGAAGTGTTTTAATTATTGGACCTTGGAATTATCCATTCTTACTGACTTTGGAACCTCTTATTATGGCCATTGCTGCAGGAAATACAGTTGTTTTAAAACCGAGTGAATTAACCAAAAACACTTCTAATTTAGTTGCAGATATAATTGGAAATGTTTTTCCTAAAGAAGTTGCGGTTTCGTTTCAAGGCGGCGCTGAAGTTGCCACTGATTTGCTGGCTCAAAAGTGGGATTATATTTTTTTTACAGGAAGTGTTCCTGTTGGAAAAATAGTTGCTAAGGCCGCAGCTAAACATTTAACACCAGTTACTTTAGAACTTGGTGGAAAAACCCCTTGTATTATTGATGAAACAGTAAATTTAAAATTAACGGCAAGACGCATTGTTTGGGGTAAGTTTTTAAACGGTGGGCAAACATGTATTTCTGCAGATTATTTAATTGTGAAGTCTAGTATTAAAGATGCTTTTGTTGATATTTTAAAAAAGGAAATCTCACGGGTCTATGGAGACAACCCTAAGGATTCTAAAGATTTTCCAAGAATAATAAATAGAAAGAACACAAAAAGATTAGAAGGTGTTCTGAATGATGTTGATGTTGTTTTTGGTGGTGATACTGATATAGATTCCTGTTATATTGCTCCTACCTTAGTTAATGAACCTCTTTTAGACAGTAAATTGATGTCTGATGAAATTTTTGGTCCCATACTGCCTATCCTTAGTTATGATTCTGAAACAGACATTGAAAAAATCATCTGGTATTATGAAAAGCCCTTGGCGTTCTATGTGTTTTCTAATAATAAACATTTTGTTGAGAGCACTTTAAACAAATTTGAGTTTGGTGGAGGTGTTGTAAATGATTTACTTATTCATTTTGGAAACCACCGCTTACCATTTGGAGGTGTTGGAACAAGCGGTATGGGAGCATATCATGGTAAACATGGTTTCGACACCTTTTCGCATAACAAATCAATTATAAAACGAGGCAATTGGACAGACCCTCCAGTACATTATGCTCCTTACACAAAGAAAAAATTGAAGATCTTAAAAAAAATGTTTAAGTGGTTTGGCTAAAAGGATAATTAATAATCAACTCAACCCCTTGCCCTTTTTCTGATTTTAGCTCAAGTTCAGCATTAATTAAAGCAGCCCTACTTTTCATGTTTAAAAGACCAGAACCTTTTTCAACGGTTGCCATATCAAAACCTTTTCCGTCGTCTTTAGCAATAATAATAAGGTTTTCTGGTTGGTAATCTAAAGTGATGCTTAAATTTTCGGCTTCGGAATATTTTACAGAATTGGATAAAAACTCCTGAATGATTCTAAACAGAACAATCTCATGCTTTTTATTATTAAAGTGCCTTTTTTCACCTTTGGAGAACTTTTGGGCAGACGCGAACTTCATTTTCTTTAAACGGTCTAATTCATTAGAAACCGATTTCTCAAAACCAATGTTTAAAACCACTTCGTTATTCAATGTCTTTGATAGGGCACGAACTTCCTTTAAACTTTCCCTTAAAGCTTCAGAAGTATCCTTAAACTTTTCTTTAATATCGTCTGATGCCTGCATTTTTAAAATACTGAGTTGCATACTTGCAAAAGACAGTAGCTGCCCTATATTATCATGTAGCTCCCAACCAATGTTTTTTAACGTTTGCTCTTGTGTTTCAGTTTGCGCTTGTGTTATTTCGTCTTCAAAAGCTTGCTGCTGTTTTATTTTATCAAGTATAAGTTTGTTCTTTCGTTTTAAAAAAACTACAAAAAACACAATAACTAAAGCGGTTACAATTACCAATAGGGCAATCATATACATTAATAAATAGCGTTCTGACGCTGTACTAACTAAACGTTCTCCGGTCTGCACCATATTAAAGCAAAGGTATAAGTTAAATACATAAATATATTAGCATAAAAATAAACTTGCCACATCAATAACTTGTAATTTAGATCCCAGTTGTAATTATATATATCATAAAAGACCAGAGGTGTTATAATTAACCACCAAATAAAAATCACAGCGCTAATATAAAAGTTTAATGATTTGTAAAAGGTCAATATCTTGTCGCTTTGCAAAATTTCCATGAAAAACAACACGGTGCACAAAAAAACCACAACCGCTCCTAATACTCTAACCAAAGGAAAAAAACCTGTAAAAAAAGTGTCTAAAGAAGCCATCATGTATACCACCGAAAAGGCAAAAAAAGTAATCCCCGCATACTTCACTGTAGTTCGGTAAGATTTCGTTTTTAAAATCTTGGAATAATAAAATGAAAAAAAGACAATAGCGCCAATTTCCCAAAACACGTTATACCACCAATAGTTCCAGATAAACCGGGTTCCTTTAAGAAAATGTAGAAATTTAAAATCCCCTATACGATAAACGTAATCACCAAATAAATCTCCTATGCATAAATACCATAAAAACCATATAAAATATTTAACAGGCGTATGTTTGTGTTTTCCATAGACTAAAATACCAGTAATTGCTGATAAAAACTCTACAGTGTGTGTTAATATGCCATGATAATCTTTGAGAAATTCAACCATCAAGACTTATCAATTTCATTTTCAGGTATACAAAAAATAAGCGCAAAAGTGAAGGTAAGATACATTAAAACATTTGAGAACAAATAAATTTCCCACTTAAGAAATATAAAATTCCAATCGTGATGAGAATTATAAATATCATAAAAAACTAAAGGTGTTATTATTAGCCACCAAATAAAAATAGCGGCACTTATATAAAAGTTTAATGATCTATAGAAAGTTAAAATCTTATCACTTTGCAAAATCTCAATAAAATAGAAAACGGTGCATAAAAATATTAGAAATGCCCCTAAAACGCTTATAATTGGAAAGAAGCGAACAAAATAGTCATCCAAATTATTCAATATATAAATAATAGAAAACACGAAAAATATAGAACCGCCATACTTAATGATATTTTTAAAGTTTGTTTTGGTCAAAATCTTGTAGAAATAAAATGAAAAAAATACAATAGATCCTATTTTCCAATATAATGTGGACCACCAAAAATTTCTAGCAAATTTAGTTCCCTTTAAAAAACTAAAAATACCATCATTAGATATATACTTAACATAAGTACCTGAGAAATCACCTATAGATACATAAATTAGAAACCATATAAAAAACTTAGCAGTTGTAGATTTATACTTTTTATAAAACAACAAACCTGTAATAGCTGCTAAAATTTCTACACTAAAAGTAATAGTGTTTTTATATTCTAATAAAAAGTCATTCATTAATCATTCCCAGAATAATCATCATCTCCACCTGAACCATCATTCAATGGCGGTGTACCAGGGAATTGAGTTGGTAAAACAAAAGGGATAGAAGAAGCTTCTGCAGTTAACTTTTGCCCTTTAGGAGCAATAAACATAGTGGTATAATTAGCTTTATGGGGTGCATTAGCACCATAAACGCCCAAATAAACCCTTATACTATCCATACTATAGCCAAACTTATCTGCTTCTGTTTCGGCATAAATTAAGTAATCTTTAATATCTTTTACAGACCATCCTACTGAGCGATCATCAACTTTTATTTTTCCTTGGGTTTGGGCTGTAATACAGCTATCAACTGCTGGTTTTCTATACTTTGTCCAATTATCATTCAATTCAAGTGCTTGCTCAACAGTAATAACGCCTTTTGGTTTTAAAATTTCAGCAGTAACGACATTTTCTTCTTTTCCTGCTTGTCTTGGACAAAAAAAGTAAGTTGCCAAGGCTCCTATGATAATCCCCAAAATAAGTGGTCTTAAGTTTTTCATACTAAAAATCTTAGTTAGTTAATATTAGTTTCTTTAAAAGTAACAAAAAGAATTGATAATTGTAAGAATTAGAATATAAAAATTCAACTCGGAAATCCTAACATATTACCCATACCTACTGTAAACAACCAACAGCCATAAATAGCGTGTTCAATAGAAACCAATATAGTAGAACTAGTTTTTTTATAGGTTATTGCAAATAATAACCCACCAAGAAATGTAAGTATAGTTACCAATGAATTATTAAAAAATATGTGTCCTAATGAGAATATTATCGCATTTAAAAAGAGAAAAAACGTTTCGTTTTTAACTAAACATTGATAACGTTGAAAAAAGAATGTACGATATATTAATTCTTGAGGGTAAACTGATAGGAACGTATAAATAAACAGTATCATTACCCAAAGCATGGGTTTGTTTTTAATTACTTTAAAAAGTAATTCCTTTTCTGTAAACCAAATAAATAGTGAAGTAACAATAGATATAATAAAAAACTTAACCAGTATTTCTTTCCAAAACACCTTCCAATTTAAGTTAGATGCTATTTTAAACTTTAATTTCTCAAGCTTAAGTAAAACAAAAATTACGTATATAAAACCAATAACACCAATACACATTTTAAGTATTAACGAATACGGAAGTGTAAAACTAATTGGGATTAATATAAAAATAAAGAATAGCTCAAAGCTTTTATACGTATTGGAATGCATATTTAAATATTTATAACCGTGGTATGTTTAACTTCATTAATCACAAACATACTATGTG
This sequence comes from Seonamhaeicola sp. MEBiC01930, assembly GCF_045277075.1. GTDB lineage: Bacteria > Bacteroidota > Bacteroidia > Flavobacteriales > Flavobacteriaceae > Seonamhaeicola. The sequence continues at coordinate 3,200,674 of NZ_CP104270.1, forward strand.
TGCTACCTATATGATTTATAGTAGTTAGCTTTTTTACCATAAAATCTCTAAATGCTGCCATATCTTTAACCAAAACTTTTAATAAATAATCATAATCACCACTTAAATGATAACATTCCAGGACTTCATTTAATTTGGCAACTTGCTTTTCAAAACTAAATACATAATCTTGACTGTGTTGAACCAATTTTATATGACAGAATACAATGAAGTTTTTTTGAACCTTTTCTTTATTCACCAAAGCTATATAACCATCTATGAAACCTTCTCGTTCTAATTTTTTTATACGCTCATAAACTGCGGTAACTGAAAGGTTTAGTTTGTTCGATAACTCTTTATTAGTTTGCTTGCTATCTTGTTGTATATACTCCAAAAGCCTTTTATCTATTGCATCAAAAACCATAACTGTAAAATTTTCTTAAATATACTGATTTTTACATTAAATAGTGATATATATTTTGTGTTAGTGAATAATTATAGATTTATTTTTTAAAATAACTGTTAGTTGTTGAATTATATTCATAAATATATGAAATTTGATATAACTAAATTTAAACTGTTATGTCTTTCAAGCCCGCAAACCATATTCAAGATTTACAATATTTTGGAGAATTTGGAGGTGTAAATCCTTCTATTTCAGACTCATCGACCTATACTTTTTTATCAGCCAAAACCATGTTTGATACCTTTGAAGGAAATGCAGATGGTTGTTATTTATATTCACGTCACTCCTCACCTTCCAATTTATACCTTGGAGAAGCTTTAGCTGCCATGGAAGGCACTGAAACTGCTAATGTAACGGCTTCAGGTATGGGGGCCATAACCTCTGTTTTATTACAACTTTGTAAGACTGATGACCATGTTGTTTCAAGTAGAACAATTTATGGAGGTACTTATGCTTTTTTAAAGAATTTTACCCCAAAATTCAATATTAAAACTTCATTTGTTGATATTACAGATTTAGATGCTGTTAAAGCGGCTATAACAAAAAATACTAAAGTAATTTACTGTGAATCAGTAAGTAATCCGCTTTTAGAAATTGCGGATATAACAGGGTTAGCAGAAATTGCTAAGCGGAATAACCTAAAACTTGTTGTAGATAACACATTTTCTCCGCTATCAATTTCTCCAGCTAAACTCGGTGCTGATGTAGTTGTTCATAGTTTAACAAAGTTTATAAACGGTTCTAGTGATACTGTAGGAGGCGTAGTTTGTGGTACACAAGATTTTATTAACCAATTACGTAACGTAAATGATGGTGCTTCTATGTTATTAGGAGTAACCATGGATAGTTTAAGAGCAGCATCTGTATTAAAGAACCTTAGAACCTTGCATATTAGAATACAGCAGCATAGTAAAAATGCGATGTATTTGGCAAATAAATTTGAAACCGATGGTCTTAAAACTGTGTATCCTGGTTTGAAATCACATCCATCACATCTACGTTTTAGTAAAATGATGAATGATGAATATGGATTTGGCGGCATGTTAACTATTGATGTTGGCTGTTTAGATAAAGCCAATGAACTTATGGAAATGATGCAAGAACGAAATCTTGGTTATTTAGCAGTTAGCTTAGGGTTTTATAAAACGTTGTTTAGTGCACCCGGAACATCAACATCTTCCGAAATCCCTTTAGAGGAACAAAAAAACATGGGCTTAACAGATGGTTTAATACGTTTTTCAATTGGTCTGGATGCCGATATAGAGCGCACCTATAAAATGATGCGCACTTGTATGGAGGAACTTAATATTTTACAAGTAAAAAAAGTTACAAAAGTAGCCTAGTTACTTCCCTTTTAACCGTGTCCAAAGTGCATTTAATGCATCAGAAATATTGTCTTCGTTTCTTTCAAAAGGTTTCATGTTTAATTCACCATTATCATCAAACAAAAGAAACCTAAAGACTGAAGAGGTAGAGTTTTTTTCGCTTGTTATAGGGTAACGTAAATCATTATATTGAAATTCGTTCTCTCCTACTTTATAGATACTATAATAATGGTTACTAAACCATGCTAACTTTTTTACACGTTTATATTTTTCAGGAGACACATCGCGTACTTTCTTCAATTCTCTAAAATCTGAAAAAAGGTCATCTTTATCTAATAAGGAATAATACCCAACCCAATAGGTAGAATCTGTTTCTGCAACACCGTACCATAAAATATTATTAAATATTGTTGGTTGTGTATAACCACGTTTAAAATCTATTTTATTTGAAATTAACGATTTGTTGAACACAGAATCCATATACAGCTTGTTGCCAAAAGTGAACAATAAATACAAAGAACTTATACCAATACCAAGTTTTAATATAAAGTGTCTTTTTACAGAAACTCTATTAAAAAACATTAGAATTATAAGACAAACTAAAAATGGTAAGGTGTAAATGGGGTCTACAACAGCAATATTATTTAAAGCTACTCTATAATTAGTAAAAGGTGAAAATAATTGGGTGCCATAGGGTGTAAAACAATCTAAAATAGGATGTGTAAATAATGACCAAAAGAAGAGGTTTTTCCAATCTTTAAGATCTGTTGTACCTTGTCTATTTCTGGTGTTATAAAACTTATAGGTTAACCACCCCAAAATAATGGCCGCAATTAATGAAAAGAAAATGGAATGCATAAATCCACGATGGAATAACATGACATCAATTTCGTTTCCATGAATCCAGCTTCCTACAAAAACATCTAAATCTGGAATGGTGCCACCAATGGCACCAAAAAGAAGGGCTTTGTTTCCAATTTTCTTACCTAAAACTGCTTCACCACAAGCAGCTCCTAAAACAATTTGAGTTAATGAATCCATACCTAGTTTAAAGTCAAAACAAATTTACAGAACTATTTTCATTTGCAAGGGTTACATGATTATTGTAACATTACAATTATAAAATTACTTCATGGAGAGCCAAAACATAAAACCAAGAGAACCCCAAGACGAAAACATAATTGAAAATAAAGAACTAAGTATATGGGAAGCTTTAATTCCGGTAATTGCTTTGGTTGTGATGCTTTTCTATAATGTTGGTTTTGTTTATGGTGATGATGCTTTAAGCGGAAGCAATCAATTTATTCTACTATTAGGTGGTGCTGTTGCTGCCATTGTTGGTTTTTATAACAAAGTATCTTACAAACAAATGCTTGATGAAGTTGCCGAAAACTTAAAATCAACATCAGGCGCTATTGTAATTCTTCTTTTGGTTGGAGCTTTGGCAGGTACTTGGTTAATTAGCGGTATTATTCCATCTATGATTTATTATGGGCTTCAAATATTAAATCCATCTATATTTTTAGCGGCATGTGTTATTATTTGTGCTATAATATCTATTGCTACCGGAAGCTCTTGGACCACTTCAGCAACCGTGGGTATTGCCTTAATTGGAATTGGGGAAACCTTAGGTATATCTTTAGGAATGACAGCTGGAGCTGTACTTTCGGGGGCTTATTTTGGAGATAAAATGTCGCCATTAAGTGATACAACAAACTTAGCTCCTGCTATGGCCGGTGGCGAATTATTTTCGCATATAAAATATATGTCAATCACAACAGTGCCTACCATTATAGTTACCCTTCTTGTTTTTGTAATTATTGGTTTAAACATTGATACATTGGGTACTCCAGATATTTCAGATAAACTTGAAGCTATAAATGGGGCCTTTAATATTTCTCCATGGCTATTCTTAGTGCCGCTAGCAGTAATATTTTTAATAATAAAGAAAACACCACCGTTAGTAGCCTTATTGATAGGTACACTTTTAGGCGCTGTAGCTGCTTTAATTGTACAACCAGATATTGTAATGGCTGTTACGGGAGCAGAAACATTTACATTTAAATCGGCCTATAAAGGCATTATGCAAGCCATTACTGTAGATACCGCTGTTGAAACCTCAAGTGTGGAGTTAAATGATTTATTCACCGCTGGTGGTATGAGTGGTATGCTTAAGACCATTTGGCTTATTATATGCGCTATGGTTTTTGGCGGTGTTATGGATGCTATAGGTGCATTATCTAGAATTAGTAAATCTGTTTTGCATTTATTTGATTCTGTGTTTGGTTTATTTTTAAGTACCGTTATAAGTTGTTTAGGTTTAAATGCGCTTGCTAGCGACCAATATTTGGCTATTGTAGTGCCAGGTAGAATGTATAAAAAAGCTTTTGAAGAGAAGGGTTTAGCGCCAGAAAACCTTAGTAGAACACTAGAAGATTCTGGTACAGTAACCTCTGTTTTAATTCCATGGAATACCTGTGGCGCCTACCAATCTGGTGTACTTGGCGTACCAGTAATAGATTATTTTGCTTTTGCTATTTTCAATTGGTTAAGCCCGTTTACAACATTAATCTTTGCTGCTTTCCGTATAAAAATTAAGCAACTTAGCACTAAATAACTGAAAATTATAGCCTTAAGAAATTACTATAAGTATTTTCTATTTATTTATAAGAAATTAAAATTTTCATTTCTTAAAAAAAGCATGTCGTATTTTATATTTGCCCCCTGAAAATTAGTAACAATTTAATATAAAATACATATGTCATTAGTAGGAAAAAAATTTCCAAATTTAAGTGTTGACGCCATGAACGATCTTGGAGACACTTTTAAAGTAAACGTACTTGAAGAAGCTGTAAAAAACAACAAAAAAGTGGTATTGTTCTGGTACCCTAAAGATTTTACATTTGTTTGTCCAACAGAGTTATACGCATTTCAAGCAGCTGTAAGTGAATTTGAAAAAAGAAACACTATTGTTATAGGAGCTTCATGTGATACACCAGAAGTACACTTTGCATGGTTAAATACAGAAAAGAACAATGGTGGTATAGAAGGTGTTACCTACCCTCTTTTAGCAGATTCTAATAGAAACCTAGCATCTACATTAGGTATTTTAGATATTACAAATGAAACTTATAACGAAGAAACTGGTGTTGTAACTGTTGAAGGAGATAATGTAACATACAGAGCTACTTACATCATTGATGAAGAAGGTGTTGTGCAACATGAAAGTGTAAATAACATGCCTTTAGGTAGAAACGTTCAAGAATACATAAGATTGGTAGATGCCTTAACTCATGTTCAAGAAAAAGGTGAAGTTTGTCCTGCAAACTGGGAAGAAGGTAAAGAAGCTATGAATGCTAATAGAGATGGTGTTGCAGAATATTTAGCTGCTCACGTAAACTAAATAATTCCAAAATATAGATTCCAAATTCCATTTTTTACTTCGGAATTTGGAATTTAAAACTCCTATTATTATGGTAAAAGAATTGGAACAAGATAATTTACAAAGTTTAGTTGCAGAAAGTAGTACTGTTGTAGTTCAATACTCTGCTACTTGGTGTGGTAATTGTAGAATAATGAAGCCTAAAATGAAAAAATTGGCCTCAGAATTGGAAGACGTTACTTTTATAATTGCTGATGCTGAAAAGTTTCCGGAATCTAGAAAATTGGCCACGGTTGATAACTTACCAACCTTTGCTACTTTTAAAAATGGAACTTTTATAAACCAAGTACAGACTAATAAATTTGATGTTTTAAAAGACTTAATAAATGAAGTTACCAGTAATTAAACACCTTACACAGTTTATTGAGGAAAACGATGAAGATTTCGTGGTTGAAACTATTGAAACTTTAGAAGCTTTAACCGAGGTGCCTTCACTTAAAGATGAAGAGCTAGATGTTATTGGAGAGCTTATCTCTAATATGTACGGCGCCGTTGAAGTTAATAAGATGATAAAAGATGGTACACCTAAAAAAGAGGCATTAAATAGTTTTATGCAACGTGTTTTAGGATCCATAGACGCTTAGAGAAAAAGAAAAATTTGAATTATAAACCACTTCTATATAGGAGTGGTTTTTTTGTTGAGCATTATTGACTTTGTAAGAATTTTTAACTAACTTCGTTTAACGTTGGATATAAACAATATGCAATACAATTTATATCCATAAGACCATTGACATTCATTAAAAACAGAACGTAAAATTGACAGAATTAGAGTATATAATAAAACAGATTTCTAAAACAAATAAAAAGAACTTTGAAAATTATGTAGTAACTCGAATTTGGCACGGAATTAATCATCTTGACATAAAATTCACAACACAACAATACATAAGACGACCAAACGGACACGCTTTGACTGATATGTATTTTCCTCAATTTGACTTACACATAGAGGTTGACGAACCATTTCACAATAAACAAATAGAAATTGACTTAAAACGAGAAGTAGATATAATTGAGGCTACAAACCACAAAATTTTGAGAATAAAAATTTCGGATAATCTTAAAAGTATTAACGACCGAATAGATAAAATCATTTCAAAAATTAGAGAATTAAGAACTGAAAAAATTAAAAATGGAATTTTTGAACCTTGGGATTTAAAAAAAGAGTTTGACCCAGATTACCATAGAAAAAGAGGTTATCTATCGGTTTCAGAAAATCCAGCGTTCAGAACAATTTTAGATGCAAGTAACTGTCTTGGTCAAAATTACAAAGGAGTTCAAAGAGCTTGGTTTAAAAGCAAAGTTTATGAGAATCATAATTTATGGTTTCCAAAGTTTTATGAAAACAATGATTGGGACAACAGAATAAGTTCGGACGGAAAAACAATATTTGAAAAATGTAAAATAGACGGTAGAAAAGACACTCATTATTACGACTTAATAAATCAATCAACGAAAAGAATAGTCTTTCCAAGAAGCATTGATAATTTAGGATTTGTACTTTATCGTTTTAAAGGAATATTTGAAACCGATAAAGAAAGGTCAAGTCCAGAAAATGGAATGGTTTATAAACGGATTGACACTCGGATTGAAATAAAAAAATAACGAAATGCCAACAATGTATAACCGCAATTACGGCGGATTCGACTTCGTCCGAATCTACTCGCAATTGCTAACGTCAGTGCTCAACCGAAAAATTTGCGTATTTTAACCCGTAACTGACGGTTATACGAGACCGTTAAACGAAACTTCAAAATTACTGTAACAACTCCATAATTTCTTTAAACTCTTTTTCCTTGGCATAATCAAAAGCAGTGTTACCATTTACATCTTTAACGGTAGTATTAGCATCATGCTTTAACAACAATGCTACCATTTCAACTTGATTATACATGGTGGCAAAAATTAATGGTGTTACACCTTGTGCATTTTTAGCATTTACATGAGCGCCATTTTCAATTAATAGTGCAGCTATATCTGTATTCCCTTTAAAAGCCACACCAATTAAAGCGGTATTACCAGCAGCATCTGTACCATCAACATTGGCATGGTATTTTAATAATATTTCAACCACCTCCTTTTTATCAAAATAGGTTGCAAAGATTAAGGGTGTAAAACCACGTTGGTCTTTACCATGTATCAACTCTGGGTTTTGTTTTAAAAGGGTTTCTACACGATCTGGCGCAACAGTTTTAACTGCTTCTAAGAAAAAATTTATGTCGTTCATATTAACTTAATCATTAAAAAATTGGGACAAACACAAATATATGTTTATCCCAATTTTAACTAAACAACTAACTCAAATTATTTTAAATCAAATCTATCAGAATCCATTACTTTGGCCCAAGCCGCTACAAAATCTTGAACAAATTGGGTTTCGCCATCATCAGCACCATATACCTCGGCAATAGCCCTTAACTCTGTGTTAGAACCAAATATTAAGTCAGCACGAGTACCCATAAATTTAACAATACCTGTTCTTCTATCTTTCCCTTCAAAAAGGGTGTCATCATTTGAAGTGGCACTCCACGTATAAGTAAAATCTAAAATATTCGTAAAGAAATCATTGGTTAAATGCCCTACATTATCTGTAAATACTCCATGATTAGAACCATCATAATTGGTTCCGATAACACGCATTCCTCCTACTAAAGCAGTCATTTCAGGAATTGATAGATTCATTAAGTTGGCTCTATCTATTAATAAATCTTCAGCATCAACTTTTAAATCTGTATTAATATAATTTCTAAAACCATCAGCTAAAGGTTTTAGGTATCCAAAAGATTCTATGTCTGTTTGTTCTTGAGAAGCATCACCTCTACCTTGAGTAAAAGGCACGGTAACAGTATGGCCAGCATTGTTAGCAGCTTCTTCTATACCAGCATTTCCTGCTAGAACAATCAAATCTGCCATAGAAATGTCTCCACTAAATTCTTTTTGAATGCCCTCTAAAACTTGCAACACTTTTTCTAATTCAGCAGGATTATTAACCTCCCAACTTCTTTGGGGTTCTAATCTTAACCGCGCACCATTAGCACCACCACGTTTATCAGAATCTCTGTATGTAGAAGCAGAAGCCCAAGCTGTAGTTACTAATTGAGAAATACTTAAACCAGAGGCTAATACCATTTTTTTGATAGAAGCTATATCTGTATCACTTAAGGTATAATCTACTTTTGGTATTGGGTCTTGCCAAATTAACTCCTCTTGAGGTACTTCAGGACCTAAATAACGGTCTACTGGCCCCATATCACGATGAGTTAATTTGTACCAAGCACGAGCAAATGCATCTTCAAAAGCAGCATGATCTTTATGAAAGCGCTGTGATATCTCTAAATACTTAGGGTCTGTCTTTAAGGCCATATCAGCCGTAGACATCATTAAAGCTTGTGTGCCATGTCCTCCTGCTGCAGGAGCTTTTCTGGCATCTCCATTACTCGGTGTCCATTGATGCGCACCTGCAGGGCTTTTAGTCAATTCCCAATCGTAGTTTAACAACACATCAAAATAATCATGATCCCACTGTGTTGGGTTTGGTGTCCATGCACCTTCTAAACCACTGGTTATGGTATCATCTAAAACACCAGATTTATAAGAGTTTTTCCAACCTGTACTCATCTCTTCAATAGATGCACCATGCGGTTCTGCCCCCACATAATCATCTGGACTAGCGGCTCCATGTGCTTTTCCAAAAGTATGTCCGCCTGCCACAAGTGCAACGGTTTCTTCATCATTCATGGCCATTCTTCCAAAAGTAATTCTAATGTCATGTGCAGATTTCATAGGATCTGGTTCACCGTTTGGTCCTTCAGGGTTTACATAAATTAATCCCATATGTACAGCTCCTAAATGTCCTTCTAAATCACCATCACTGGTATCATAACGATCGTCATTATCTAACCATCCTGTTTCAGAACCCCAATAAACATCTTCTTCTGGTTGCCAAATATCTTCACGTCCGCCAGCAAAACCAAATGTTTTAAAGCCCATTGATTCTAATGCACAATTTCCTGCTAGAATTAGGAGGTCTGCCCATGATAATTTTTTACCATATTTCTTTTTTATAGGCCACAACAACAACCTAGCTTTATCTAAATTTCCATTATCAGGCCAACTATTTAATGGTGCAAAACGCTGTGAACCCGAAGCTCCTCCTCCTCTACCATCTCCAACTCTATATGTTCCTGCACTATGCCATGCCATTCTAATCATAAATGGCCCGTAATGTCCGTAGTCAGCAGGCCACCAATCTTGTGAATCTGTCATTAAATCAATGACTTCTTGTTTTAACGCAGAAAAGTCTAAACTATTAAAAGCCTCTGCATAATTAAAATCTTGTTTATAAGGATTCACATTTTTTCCATGTTGTCGCAAAATGTTTAGCTTTAGTTCATTTGGCCACCAATCACGGTTTTTTGTACCACCACCTGCAGGTTGTTTTTGTGTGCCACTCATAAATGGGCACTTACTAATGTCGTTTTTGTCTGTACTGTGCATAATACTTTATTTAATTTTGTTGTAATGTTTTTTTTGAATACCTAAAGTTACTAAATGTTTGTTTACTATATGGTTAAAAATATTTTAATAAATTATATTAAAATTGATAAAATCTATTGGGCACAAGAATTCAATAGTTAAATAATATACTTTGTTGATTCTTCAAGAAAAAGATTAAATCTATTTATGATTATAAGAAGTAATAATTGTTATTTTAGTTGCTCAAAAAAACAAAACTAGAAAACATGGCAACACTATCATTAAAAGGAACAGCAATAAATTCAAGGGGTGATTTACCTGAAGTTGGGAGTCAAGCTCCTAATTTTGAATTAGCGGCGGCTGATTTATCAAATAAAACTCTAAGTGATTATAAAGGAGTTAGAGTTATTTTAAATATTTTCCATAGTATAGACACTGGTACTTGTGCCGCTTCGGTTAGACAATTTAATCAAGAGGCCGCTGAATTAGAAAACACTAAGGTATTATGCATTTCTAAAGACTTGCCATTTGCAATGAGTAGATTTTGTGCAGCCGAAGGGATTGAAAATGTTGAAATTCTTTCTGATTTTAGAGATGGTAATTTTGGAGAAGCCTACAATTTAACCTATGTGGATGGCCCTATTAGAGGATTATTAGCTCGTGCTATTATTGTACTAGATGAAACCGGAAAAATTCTTCATACAGAACAGGTTTATGAAGTTGTTGAAGAACCAAACTATAAAGCTGCATTAGAAGTATTGTATTAAAATAATGAAAAAGAAAGAATCCTTCTTGGAAAATCGTTTAAAAAGTGTTGGATACGCTTTTAAAGGGGCTATATACTTAATTAAAACTGAGGCCAGTATTAAAATTCAGTTAGTTATAGCTATTATTGTTTCCATAGGAGGGTTTTTTTTTAACATTTCAACTACAGAATGGGTTTTGCAATGTTTTGCAATTTCTTTAGTAATGTCTGTTGAAGGAGTTAATACAGCAATTGAGGGAATGGCAGACTTTATTCATCCTGAACATCATAAAAAAATAGGAATAATTAAAGATGTAGCTGCTGGTGCTGTTTTTATTTCAGCTTTTTTTGCCATAATTATTGGTTTAATTATATACTTACCTAAGATTTTTTAAAATAATATTCTAACTAGGATAAACGTTAGTAATTTGTATTTTTGTTGCATCGTGTAAGCGATTCAATTTTGAACCTGTTTCAGAATCTCATATTCATACTTTAAACCATTAATGGCTAAGAGAAAAAGTAAGACTAAAACTAAAAAAAGACTTAAAGCTCCGAGTTTTAAATTATCCAATCAGCAAAAGCTAGTTTTTGGAAGTTTTTTGGTGATTTTTGGGGTTATTTTATGTATTGCTTTTATTTCTTTCTTTTTTACTGGAGAAATAGATCAAAGTACACTTTCAGATTTTTCATCCAGAGATACAAAAGCTGAAAATTGGTTAAGCAAAACTGGGGCTTGGTTAAGTGACTTTTTTATTCAAAAAGGATTTGGGGTTGCATCTTTTATTTTCTCGGGTCTTATTTTTCTATCAGGAATTTATGTTTTGATGAACCTTCCGAAGGCAAGATTAGGAAAGCATTGGTTTTGGGGAACTTTAATAGTTATTTGGTTATCAATATTTTTTGGATTTTTTACAAAGAACTACGATATTTTGGGTGGTACTATTGGTTTTGAGGTTAATATGTTTCTTCAGGATTATATTGGTAAAATAGGAACCTCTCTAATCTTATTGTTTGGTTTAATTACTTATTTAGCCATCCGCTTTAAAGTTACTTTTGAAAGTTTTACTACTCTTTTTAAATCGGCTAGAACAGATATTAAAGAAGAGTTTACAAGTATGAATGATGATGCTGTTATTGTAGTAGATAATAATCTTTCTGATGAAGCTGAGGCTATTAAAGCGGCTTTTGAGATTCCATTAGAAAACAATACAACAAAAAAAGAACCTGAAGTTATTAAGGAGAAACCTTTAGATATAATAAAGGATTCTTCAAAACTTAAAATTGAAGAACCAGAAATTGAAATTAAAGTAGAGGAAACTACCGAAGAACAATCTGAAACAGATAATTTAGCAAATAAATTGGTTGAGGATTTTGGACAGTTTGATCCTACCTTAGAATTAAGTAATTATAAATTTCCTCCATTAGAGCTTCTTAAAAAATATGATACCGAAGGTATAACTATTAATCAAGAAGAATTAGAAGAAAACAAAAACCGTATAGTTGATACCCTTAGTAATTATAAAATCGGTATTGCAAGTATTAAGGCTACTATAGGGCCAACTGTTACACTTTACGAAATTGTTCCTGAAGCTGGTGTTAGGATTTCAAAAATTAAAAATTTAGAAGATGATATAGCATTGTCATTGTCTGCCCTGGGTATTCGTATCATTGCACCTATTCCAGGTAAAGGAACCATTGGTATAGAGGTGCCCAATAAAAATGCTACTATTGTTTCAATGCGCTCTGTTATTTCATCAAAGAAATTTCAGGCCTCCGAAATGCAGCTTCCTATTGCTTTAGGAAAAACAATTAGTAACGAGACCTTTGTAGTAGATTTGGCAAAAATGCCGCATTTACTTATGGCCGGTGCCACTGGTCAAGGTAAATCTGTTGGTTTAAATGCTGTTTTAACTTCCCTACTTTATAAAAAACATCCTGCTGAAGTTAAGTTTATTTTAGTAGACCCTAAAAAAGTTGAATTGACGCTATTTAATAAAATTGAGCGTCATTATTTAGCTAAACTTCCAGATAGTGAAGAAGCTATTATCACTGACAATACTAAAGTAATTAACACCTTAAATTCGCTTTGTATTGAGATGGATAACCGCTATGAGTTATTAAAAAATGCTATGTGTAGAAACATTGCAGAGTATAATGCAAAGTTTAAAGCTAGAAAATTAAATCCTAATGATGGTCATCAATTCTTACCTTATATTGTTTTGGTGGTAGATGAGTTTGCAGATTTAATTATGACCGCTGGTAAAGAGGTTGAGACACCCATTGCACGTTTAGCACAATTAGCACGAGCCATAGGAATTCATTTAATTATTGCCACGCAGCGTCCTTCTGTTAATGTAATTACTGGAATTATAAAGGCTAATTTCCCAGCAAGAATAGCATTTAGAGTAACTTCTAAAATAGACTCTAGAACCATTTTAGATGGTGCTGGTGCAGATCAGCTTATTGGTCGTGGTGATATGTTATACACCCAGGGTAATGATATGATTAGAATACAATGTGCCTTTGTTGACACTCCAGAAGTAGAAAAAATAACAGACTATATTGGCTCACAAAAAGCCTACCCAGATGCCTATCTTTTACCTGAATATGTTGGTGAAGAAAGTGGCACAAGTATTGATATAGACATTGCAGATAGAGATAAACTATTTAAAGAAGCTGCAGTAGTTATTGTAACAGCACAACAAGGCTCTGCATCTCTTTTACAAAGAAAATTAAAATTAGGCTATAATAGAGCTGGCAGGTTAATTGATCAATTAGAAGCTGCTGGTATAGTTGGACCATTTGAAGGTAGTAAAGCTAGACAGGTTTTAATAACAGATTTAGTTGCTTTAGACGTTCATCTTGAAAATGAAAAATTATAATATAATGAACATGAAAAAAATTATAACACTTTTAGTTATAACTATTACATTAAGTGCTTTTTCTCAAAACAAAGGAAAGGTGTTATTGGATGAAGTTTCTCAAAAAGTGAAGAGTTATGAAAATATTTCAATAGATTTTAAATATACCTTAGAAAACACATCTGAGAATATTAAACAAGAAACACGTGGTGATGTTGTTATGCAAGGAGAAAAGTATAAACTTAATATTTTAGGTATTACCCGTTTATTTGATGGTGCTAAACTTTATTCTATAAGTCCTGAAGATGAAGAAGTAACTATTTCTTCTGAAGACGAAAATGAGGAGGATGCCATTACACCAAGTAAAATGCTATCATTTTATGAAGAAGGTTATATCTATGAGTTAGATATTAAGCAAAATATTAATGGCAGAATTATACAATATGTTAAGCTTACCCCAATTGATTCCAACTCAGAATTAAAAAGCATTCTTTTAGGAATAGACTCTCAAACTAAAAATATTTACAATTTAATTCAAGTAGGCAATAATGGATCTAAGACTACGCTTACGGTAAATTCTTTTAAAACAAATCAGCCTATTTCAAAAACCTTATTTACCTTTGATGCCAATAAATATCAAGATTATTACATCAATAATATAGACTAGTGAAGATACTAGACCGATACATAATTACCTCTTATTTTAAAACTTTTATCAGTGTGTTTTTAATACTCATACTGATATTTATTTTACAGAGTCTTTGGTTATATATTAAAGAATTGGCAGGTAAAGATTTAGATTTGGTAATTATACTTAAAGTACTGTTGTATATTTTACCTAGTCTAATTCCCTTAATATTACCTTTAACTATACTCGTATCTTCTATAATGGTTTTTGGTAGTTTTGCTGAAAACTATGAGTTTGCAGCGATGAAATCTACCGGGATATCGTTGCAACGCGCTATGAAGGGACTAAGTGTCTTTATTATTGGGCTGGCTATAGCGGCTTTCTTTTTTTCAAACGAAGTAATTCCTTGGGCCAAACTTAACTCTTATAATTTGCGCCGTAATATTGCTAAATCAAAACCTGCGGCAGCAATTACAGAAGGACAGTTCAATGAAATAATGAATTACAACATTAAAGTTGAAAAGAAAGGTGGAGATAATGATAGATTTTTAGAAGATGTTACTATTCATATTAAAGGCTCTGATGGTAGAAGTAATGCCACTACAATAAAATCTAAAACTGGAGAACTTGTTAGTAATGAGAAATCTAATGTTTTAAAATTAATTCTTCATAACGGTAATTACTATAGTGATATATATTCATCAGATTCAAAAAGCAGAAAAAAGAAACCTTTTGCTAAAAGCACTTTTGAAAAGTATACCATAAACATAGATCTTTCAGGAATGAATGATATTGATTTTGAGGAAAAATCTCAAACAGCCAAGTATGATATGCTTGATATAAATGGTTTGAATAAAACTATAGATTCTTTGAACAAAAAAGAAAAGCAACAAAAAAACTCTCTTTCTAAAATTTTATTGCAAAGGTCTTCGGTATTAAAAACAACAAAAGTTAAAAAGCCTGAAAGAAATATTAAACAAGATTCTGTTTATACTGGAGATATTCTTCCTCTTTTTAACACAACTAGAAAGCTACAATTAATAGAAGCTGCTTCAAGAAAATCTACTAGTGCAAAGCAAATAATAGTTACAAAACAAGACAATTTTAATAAGGCTAAGAAATGGCTAAATAGGCATTATATATCACTTCATGAAAAGTTTGCTTTAAGTTTTATTTGTGTCATCTTGTTTTTTGTAGGCGCTCCTCTTGGTGCTTTAATACGTAAAGGAGGTATTGGGTTACCAATGGTAATTGCTATTCTATTATTTTTAACCTATCATTTCATGGGAATATTTGCAACTAACAGTGCTAAAAATGATACCATTAACCCTGTTATTGCTAGTTGGTTTTCCACTTTGGTAATGCTACCCTTAGGAATCTTTTTAACTAAAAGAGCCACAGCTGATAAAGGTTTGTTTGAAGGTGATGGCATATTTGAATTTCTTAAAAAAGTATTCAGAATTAAAAAGAAAGAGGCTGAATTAGATACATCAATTTATGATTCTCAAGACCCTGAATATGAAGTTTTAGATAACTACAATAATGATAAACTTATTAGTATTCTAAAAAATCACAAACAATTTGGATATAAAGCCATCTATAGAAATACCTCTTTAGAAATTTTAAACAAAAGAGGAATAACAAATGAACAATTGAAATTTTCTGGTAATTATAATAACCGAGAGTATGAACAAACAATTAACTTAAAAAATAAATTTGAAGAAGACTTAAAATTAACATTAATACTATATCTTCTTTCGTTAATTACTTCAATTGTTGGAGCTATATTAGACAATAACAATTTCCCAATAACAGGAACAACACTTTTTACTGCTGGACTAATAGCACAAGTTTTATTTCTTATATCATTTGTAAAAGTTTGTTTTAGTGAACACAGCCTTAGGAAACAAATTGGAAAAGATTTTAATTCATCTATAATCTTAATTTATATAATTGGAATTCCATTGTTTTTTATAGGTTATTATTTACTAGATAAGAATATAAAAACGAGTTTTGACTTAGATTTAATTGATAATGAAGACTCTAAAAAGATTGAACTTAGTGATACGTAATAAATCAAAAAACGATTATAATGCACACTCTAATTACAGTATAATTTTATATAGTATTGGTGTAGCTCTTTTATTTGCTTATTTTATTTTTAGAAATAATAAATTATCTCATTTAGCCTCTTCTTCTTTTCAATTAAGTATTGTTTCATTTGTACTATTTATAGTTTATTATTTTAAGTCTTTATTGAATATTAATAAATTGTATTTAGAAGATTGCTTAAATAATAAAAAGCCAACTATCCTTTTAAAAATTATTGGCTTTCCTTTTTATTGGATAACATATTTTCAATTTAAATCTAAAATAAAAGAAGACTTAAAGCGTAATTGTTTAGAATCTTTAAAATAAGCAATATCTTTGCGATATGTTTGAAACTATGACTCAAGAAACTACAAAACAATTTAAGTTAAATACCATTCATGAAGCTATTGATGATATTAGAAATGGTAAGGTAATTATTGTTGTTGATGATGAAAATCGAGAAAATGAAGGTGATTTTGTAGCTGCAGCAGACAAAGTTACTCCACAAATGATAAACTTTATGGCTACACATGGAAGAGGGCTTATTTGTACACCTCTTACAGAAAACCGCTGTAAAGAATTAGAGTTAAGTATGATGGTGCGTAACAACACTGACCCTATGGAAACTGCATTTACAGTTTCTGTAGATTTACGAGGTGGTGGTGTTACTACAGGAATATCTGCAAATGATAGAGCCAAAACGGTTAAAGCATTAATTGATCCAGACACAAAACCATTTGAGTTGGCCAGACCAGGTCATATATTTCCTTTAGTAGCAAAAGAAGGTGGTGTTTTAAGAAGGACTGGACATACTGAAGCAGCTATAGATTTTGCAAGATTAGCAGGATTAAAACCAGCCGGAGTTATTGTGGAAATAATGAATGAGGATGGTAGTATGGCAAGATTACCAGAACTATTTGAAGTAGCTAAGCAGCTAGATTTAAAAATCGTTTCCATTGAAGATTTGGTGGCATATAGAATGCAGCATGATTCTTTGATTGAAAAAAAGGAAGATTTTCAAATTGAAACTAGGTTTGGAAGCTTTAGATTAAGAGCCTACAAACAAACAACTAACAATCAGGTTCATATAGCTTTAACAAAAGGACAATGGAAAGATAATGAAGGCGTAGCGACTAGAATTAATTCTACATTAATTAATAATGACATATTAGGCACATTAACTAATGATGCCGATAGGCAATTAGATAGTATGTTTAAAATAATTGAAAAAGAAGGCAAGGGCGCTGTAATATTCATTAATCAAGAATCTAGATCTATGAATATTTTAAAGCGTTTATCTTTTTTAAAGGAGAATCAGATTCAAAACAAAGTTTTAAAAGCTCCAAGAATTAATATGGATACGAGAGATTTTGGTATAGGTGCTCAAATCCTTCATGATTTAAACATCCATAAATTAAGATTAATATCAAATACTACCCAAACTAAACGTGTTGGTTTAATTGGGTATGGTTTAGAAATTGTAGATTATATTAATTATTAAGCACCGTTTTTATAATTTGCGCCATTTTATTTGCTCTTTCTTGAACTTCTTCTTTTGTCCATGAGAGTTTAATTAAGCATGAAATATTTCTACCTATATAATGATCTGATTTATCAAAAGTTTTAGTTTCAAGATATTTTAAGCCTTCTTTAACTTCTGCAGAAATTGGAAAAAGCGATTTTAATTCTTTTAAATGATCCCACTTACGTATGTAGTGCCAATTATTATCGTAATAATTCCAACATAAGTCAATACCACCTTCTTTAAACCCCTGTATTACCTTTCTTGTGCATTCTAAATCTGGCAAAAAGAAATTGAAAAACGCACCACTTTCCACTCCTCCTTCTGGAACATTTCTTAAAGTAACTCCATTAACCTGAGAAAGCGTTTCTTTGAAAATATTAAGATACTGTCTTTGAATGCCAATAAACTCATTTAAACGCTGTACTTGCGCCAAACCAACCGCGGCATGCAGCTCTGAAATTCTAAAATTATAACCTAAAATTGGGTGTGCTTCTGCTCCCCTATCATTACCAATATGGTCATGACCATGGTCACTAAAATGATCAGCATTTACGTAATACTCCTTATTATTAGTTATTACTGCTCCTCCTTCACCACATGTTATTGTTTTAACAAAATCAAAAGAAAAACACCCTAAATCACCAATACTACCTAAGGGTTTTCCATTATAGGTTCCGCCAATAGCTTGACACGCATCTTCAACCAACAGCAAATTGTGCTTGTCACAAATAGATTGTAATGCTTTTAAATCTCCCATACTACCACACATTTGCACTACCATTACCGCTTTGGTTTTTGGTGTAATAGCCAACTCTACTGATTCCGGGTTTAGTGCTAAGGTATCATCTATATCAACCAATATAGGAACTGCACCTAAAGCCATAATAGCTTCAAAACTGGCAACAAATGTAAAAGTTGGCATAATCACTTCATCTCCTGCACCTACTCCAGCGGCTGCCAAGGCAACCGAAACAGCTGCTGTTCCGCTAGAAACTAGTTGAACATAATTTGTTTGAAAAGCATTTTCTAAAGCTGTTTCTAATTCTTTGGCTTTCCAATGGCCGTTACGCATGCCATCAAAACCGTAGCGCATTAGCACACCATTATCTAACACATCATTTACTTGTTGTCTTTCTAAATCTCCGAATAATTCAAATCCTGGCATAGTTATTTTTTTGTTTGCGTTAGGGATTGTAGCAAGTTACCGTGTAACGCGAAAAGCCCGACCCGATAGGGTAACGCCCTTATATTTTATATTTCTAAAACACTTTCTGTAATATCCATCCTTACTTTTTTGAAACCGGCGAATATATCATCTTGCGCCCTATAACCAACCGGCAAAAGTAGAACGGATTTCAAACCTTTATCATTAAGGTTTAATATTTCATCAAAACTTTTTGAAATAAAGCCTTCCATTGGGCAAGAATCTATCTCCTCAACGGCACAAACAGTCATTAAATTGCCCAAAGCTATATAAGCTTGATTTTTTGACCATTGTTGCTGTTCTTTATTAGTTTTTGCTTCCATCATTTTAATTAAATCATTTTTATAAGGATTTAATATTTCATCAGAAGTTTTTCTAATTTCTTTTATGTTATTGTAATATTCATTAACATCTTCTCTATTTATTTTGTCTTGAATGCATATTATAAGCAAATGAGATGCATCTAAAACCTGAGTTTGGTTATAAGAAAATTTTACTAATGATTCCCTAAGAGCTTTGTCTTCAATAACAATCATTTTAATGGTTTGTAATCCAAAAGAAGTAGCAGTTAAATTAAAAGCTTCTTTTAAAACATTAATCTTATTAGAAGAAAGATTCCTGTCTTTATCAAACTTTTTAGTTGCATAACGCCACTTTAATTTATCTATTATATCCATTTTTAAGCTTAGATTTTTGCAAATGTAATATTTGAAATTTTCATTATTAAGTTATTAGCCAATAAAATCTTTGAATACTATTATAGATGGAGAAATTATTTTTTAAAAAGTTGATGTTTTATTTGAAAGAAACGAAAAAGGATTTTATATTTGCACCCGCATTCAGGGAATACCTGATGAGACACTTGGAGAAATGGCAGAGTGGTCGAATGCGGCAGTCTTGAAAACTGTTGAGGGTCACACCTCCGGGGGTTCGAATCCCTCTTTCTCCGCAAAACCCTTGTAAATAATATATTTACAAGGGTTTCTTTTTTACTTTAAATCTTCCTTTTTTTTGGCTTTAGGACCTAGTATATAATGAATAGTACCTCCTTCAATTATTTGCCGATGAGTAATGGTAAGCTTATCATACGGCTTTCCATTTAAGGTTATAGACTGGATATATTTGTTATCTTCAGATTGATTTTCGCTACTAACTACAAACTGTTTTCCATTATCTAAATTTATAGTGGCGCTTTCTACCCAAGGTGATGTCAAACTATATATCCCATCGGCTGGATTAATAGGATACATTCCCATAGAAGAAAAAACTAACCAAGCAGACATTTGACCACAGTCTTCGTTTCCACAATAGCCATTAGGATTAGTACTATATTGGGTCTTTATGATTTTGCGAACCATTTCCTGAGTCTTCCAAGGTTGCCCAATGGCATTGTACAAATAGGCTACATGATGACTTGGTTCATTTCCATGGGCGTACTGACCAATCATTCCCGTACTAAAAATTGGTAATTTGTCATCAGCGGTTGGATAAAACGTAAACATAGAATCTAACTTGGCTGTAAATTGTTCTTCTCCTAACGTGCTCTTTAATCCTTCTATATCATGAGGCACGAACCAGAAATATTGCCAAGCATTGCTTTCACAAAACTCTCGCGTGTATTCCTTAGCCACAAAAGGACTGGTGAACTTCCCGCTTTCATCTTTTGGACGAAAAAAAGTAGATTCGTTGTCATACAAGTTCTTCCAGTTATTGGCTCTTTTTTCAAATGTTTTTTGAACACCCTCTACCCCTAAAGCTTCAGCAAAAACTGCAATACACCAATCGTTATAAGCATATTCTAAGGTTTTAGAAACAGACCAGTTTTCATGATGTTCACCAGTTGGCACATAGCCATACTTTTTGTATAAATCTATTTGCCTACCATTTTCATTGGCTGAAGCAATACACGCTTCTAATGCTTTTTTAGCATCCATAGAAATACCCTTAAAATAAGCATCTACAATTACTGGTACGGCATGGTAACCAATCATCATATTTGTTTCGTTTCCTGCCAAAGACCAAACTGGTAACAATCCAGTCTCATCATAATGCGATAAGAATGATTTTATCATGTCTTTGGTTTCATCGGAAGCAATTAGTGTGTATAAAGGATGTGTTGCCCTAAAAGTATCCCATAATGAAAAAGTGTCATATTTGTTATAACCTTCCGCAATATGAGTTTCTCCATCTGCACCTTTGTAAGCGCCATCAATATCACTATGTAAAGATGGAGTTAAAAACACATGATATAAATTGGTATAGAACAACTCTTTTTGAGCTTCGGTACCCTCAATGGTTATTTTAGATAGGTATTTTTGCCAAATATTATCTGCTTCTTGAACTGTTCTTTCAAAATCCCAATGCGGAATTTCAGCTAGCAAACTTTTACGTGCTCCATCTATACTTGCAGATGACAAGGCTACTTTCACTTGTATCTTCTCGTTGTCTTGCGTTTTATAATTAGCAACTATTTTGGTAAACTGACCTTCTATTTCTTTGGCCATAACTTCCTCAGATTTATTAAACAACTGAGCGCTTAGAAAAGGCTTAGAAAATTCCATCACAAAATATATACGTTGGTCTGCAGCCCACCCTTTAGATTTTCTGTATCCTGAAATTGTTTGCTCATCTTCTATAATGATTTTGGTTTCCATGGGCTTATCCCAATTTAAGCTGTAGCCTAAATCTAAAATAATCTGGCTTTGGTTATCTGCAGGGAAAGTATATTGATGAAAACCTACACGCTGTGTGGTGGTCAACTCTGCTTTGATTCCTGAATTTAGTAAGTCCACCGTATAATATCCTGGTCGCGCACTTTCTCTTTCATGTGAAAATTTGGAATAAGGTCTATAGCCCCCCTCAGGAGTTAAACTTTCTGTGAATCTGCTGTTTAATGGCATTACCAACAAATCATACATGTCTCCAGCTCCCGTACCTGAAAGGTGCGTATGACTAAAGCCTGCAATAGTGGAATCTGGATAAAAATATCCTGCAATTCTATCCCAACCAGGTAAACCATTATCTGGACTTAACTGTACCATTCCAAAAGGAACTACTGCCCCAGGATAGGTGTTTCCGGGACCATCCGTTCCCGTAAATGTGTTTACATAATCCGTTAGTTTTTTTACTTCAATAATTTCCTTTGGTTCTTGCTTACAAGCAACAAAGGATATACACAAAACAAAGGCAAAACCTATAAAACGTTTCATATTTTGTATTTTAATAAGCCGTAACTTCTGATGTTAAGGACTTTAGTTCTTCACCTTGCAATCCGTACCAAGCATTGATTACTCTTGATTTATCACTAGGTCTGTATTTAATTGTAATTGGGTGCCATCCTTTTTTAAGTGCTATTTTCCCATAACGTTTTCTTGGTCCGTGCCAACCACTGTTGTCTACCACCGTTTCATCACCAATAAATAATTTATCACCTCCATCTGAACGTGTTTCAAACTCATATACACCATCTTTTTCAGCTTTAAAATAGCCTTTGTAAGCAATAGAGAAATCTTTTGCTTTCTTAAACTCTTTATCTAAATGAATACTATCTGCAATGGAAAATTTAGTAGATGAGGGTACTATAATATCATCCACCCCTCTGGCCTTTCCGTATTTTCCCTTCAGTATCCATCTTTTTAATCCTTTTTCTTTAGGTTGATTGGTTGATGCTTCTACATAGGTTTTACGAACTACTTTATTGGTTTTAATATCGTTGAACTTATTACCCAAATAAGCTCTAGCTTTTATAGTCAGCGTATCGTTAACCGTAAAAGGTTCTTCGTATTTTATAGCATCTCTGGTAGGAATACTTCCGTCTAAAGAATAATATATCTCTACTCCTTTTAAGGGATAAGCCAGCTTTAAAGAAACTTCGGCTTCATCAACTATAACAATTTCTTTTTTAAGACCTTCTACTGCCGGAATATAATAATACACACCCAAAGCATCTAATCTCTTATATTGACCTTCTGCTCTTATGTTAAATGCCTCAAAATTTTTCTCTTTACTAACCCATCCGTTTTCTGAAACTGCTAGCATTCTTGGAAAGGCTTGATATTGTAACCTTTTAAAGTTTGGAATCCACTCAGACCAAAGGTTAGCCTGAATCCCTAATACATTAGCTTCTTCTTCGGCAGTAAAATCTGTTGGAATTGGCTCATAGTTATAAACGTTCTCGAGTGTATTTCCGTCGTTTAAATAATCAAAATAGTAGGCAGCAGTTGTGGTTACCACCACTTTATTTCCATTTTCAGCAGCAATTTTTGGAGCTTTTGGGTGCCAATTTCTCCACCACATAACACTAGCACTTTTAGTTAAACCTCCAGTTACAATTTCATCCCAACCCATAAACTTTTTTCCTTTAGATTGTAAAAATTGCTCTATATCTCTGTTAAAGTGCGATTGTAATTCATGCTCGTCTTTTAAAGCATTATTTTTTATAGCTTTTTGGCAATTAGCACACAGCTCCCACGAAGCTATATTTACCTCATCTCCTCCAATGTGAATATATTCAGCAGGAAACAACTCTACAACTTCTGCCAAAACATTCTTCATGAAATCATAAGTGGTTTCTTTTCCTAAACATGTGGGATACGTAAACACAGTATCCCAACCAGATTCCCCTGTACACGATAAAAACGGATAATTGTCAATGGCAGATTTAAAGTGACCAGGCATGTCTATTTCAGGAATTACCGTAATACACCTTGCATCTGCATAAGCTATAATTTCCTTGATTTGTTCTTGGGTAAAAAACCCACCATATTTACGTTCTCCATCTACCACTTTAAACCTAGATTCATCTATGGTAAATAATTTGTTCTCCACCGCTCTTTCCATACAAATGGTATCTTGATTGTTTGGAATTCTCCAGGCTCCTTTTTCTGTTAGTAAAGGATATTTTTTTATTTCAATTCTCCAACCTTGGTCATCGGTTAAGTGCATGTGGTAGGTATTCAACTTGTACAAAGCCATGTAATCTAAAAAGTCTTTAACCTCATTTATGTCAAAAAAGTGACGGCTAAAATCCATATGCATACCTCTCCATTCAAATCGAGGTTCGTCTTGAATAGTAACACTAGGCACAAACCAATCTTTTTTAACCACTTCTTTACTCTCAATTTCCAAAGGTAACAATTGTCTTAAGGTCTGTACCGCATTAAAAAAACCCGTTTCTTCAGAGGCCTTTATTGTAATGGAAGCTAGATTTACAGTTAACAGATAAGCTCCTGTTTTTAGTTCATCAACATTTTCAAAAATGATTCCTGTATTTGCAGCTTTATCTTTTACCTGTAAATTGTAACCGGAAGCCCTATGAAATAACTGCACCAAGAAGTTAACAGCTTTTTCCTGAGATGCATCAGATTGAACTACCTTTGTGCTTTGGTTTATTAAAAACGCTCCTTCAGTTAATTCCAAACTTGTAGGTAGTGGAATTAGTTTGATATCATCTACGGTAAAACTAGGTATAGATTTTGAACAGGATGATATAAACAGCGTAATTAATACAAGTTTTATTAAACTTTTCATTTGAATATTATTTAGTTATTTTCAAAAAGCAATCACTTTATATTTAGCTTCAAAATCTCATCAATATCATCAATATTTTTACTGTTTAAATAAACAAATACACCTTCATTAGTTTGTTTAAACTTTACTTTTTTTCCTTCAAAAGTAGTTACAGATTTTACTTTCTCTTTTAGTTCTGGAATAAAGAAATAAGGCTCAGAAGAAGGGTTTAAAATGTGCATATATAAGGTTTTACCTTTTTGTGTCATTGTTCCCCAGTTTTGGGAATTAATTACATTCCCTCTAGTTCCGTAAATACTTTCGCCATACTTGTTGGTCCACTCACCAATTTCTCCTAAAGTTTCTACAAACTCTGGTTGAATTTTTCCGTTGGGCATTGGCCCCACATTCAACAATAAATTCCCGTTTTTACCAGCAGCGTTTACTAAGAAATGGATTAATCTTTCAGTGCTTTTAAACTTTTTATCGTAAATACTATAACCCCATTTACCAGCCATAGTTGCACAAGATTCTAGAGGCAATTGGCTTACCTGAACGCCACCGCTGTAACCTCCATGATTCTCTCCAGGTAAATCACGCTCAAAAGTTTGAATATCATCTCCAGGGATTGGTTGAATATGATGATTATTTGCTATTAAGGTATTTGGACTTAATTCATGTATTAAAGAATAAATTTCATCATACTGCCAGTTCCCTTCTTTTTGATCCCAATGACCATCAAACCAAATGCAACCTATTTCGCCGTAGTTAGTTAATAGCTCTGTTAATTGCGCTTTCATAAAGTCAACATATTTATCCCATTGTTTTGCATCACCTTTCTTTCCTTGTTTATAGTCTTCTCTTTTCCAATCTAACAACGAATAATAAAAGTTTAATTTAATACCTTCTTTTTTACAGGCCGCTGCCAATTCTTTCATTGGGTCTTTTCCGTAAGGAGTCGCATCTACAATATTAAAATCACTAGCATCTGTATCAAACATGCTAAAACTGTCATGATGGCGCGATGTAATAGTAATGTACTTCATCCCTGCTTTTTTAGCCAACTTAACCCACTCTTCAGCATTGAAATCTTGTGGATTGAAAAAATCAGCTAATCGAGAATAATTATCAGCTTTTATCTTCTTTAAAAACATCACCCATTCACCATCGGCTAGCACACTATAAATACCCCAGTGTATAAACATTCCAAATTTCATATCCTGAAATTCTTTGCGCGCTTCTAAATTCCCTTGTGTTGGGGTATACTCTGGCATAGGGTAATTGTAATGTTTCTGTGCAATTGCAAGCATTGCTATAAAACTAAATACAACTGTAAAAATTAGTTTCTTCATTTTTTGTATAATTATTATTATTTAATCTTTGGTTTTATCCCCATTTCCATTTCTAAAACACCTCCATTAACAATTTCTTCATGAGTGATAAAAAACCTGTTTAAAGGCCTCCCGTTTAGCGAAATAGATTGGATATATATGTTTTCTTTGGAATTATTATTGGCTATAATTTTGAATGTTTTTCCTGAATAATAATCGGAATCTAACTTGATTTCAACCTCATTAAAAACTGGACTAGTAATCTGATATTTGTTGTCTCCTGGATTGATGGGATGAATCCCCATGGCTGCCAAAACATACCAAGCAGACATTTGTCCAACATCTTCATTACCACAAAGCCCATAAGCTCCCAGACCATACGCATCGCTACAAATAGTACGTGTAATTTTTTGAGTTAAATGAGGCACACCAGCTTCATTTAACATAAATGGCACATGATGTACGGGTTCATTAGGGTGATTGTAATAGTTATTCCAAAGAAAATCTTCTGGAGTTTTTTCAAAAAAGGAAATGAGTTCATCTTTAAAAGCTTGTTCCCCTCCCATAAGTTCTTTTAAACCATCAATATCATGAGGAACAAACCAACCTTGTTGGTAGGGGTTACTTTCTATACAACCTTGTCCGTGTTTTGTTTTTCCTTTCCATTCTAACCAAGTTCCGGCACTATCTTTAGCTCTAAACCAATTTACTTCATCGTTCCAAATATTCTTATAATTTTTACTTTTATGGAAATACTCATCGGCAATAGCATCTTTACCCAAAGATTTTGCCATAGTTGCTAAAGCCCAATCTGAATAGGCATATTCTAAGGTTTTAGAAACATGTTTATGGAAATAACCTAAGTCACCGTTCCCTGTGTTGTTTACGGTATTTAAAGCATATTGAAATGCTTTTTCAATATCATAATTCTGAATGCCTTTTTGGTACGCATCATTGATTACAGAAACTGCCGGATTACCCAACATACACCCTGAGTAGGAATTCAGCATTTCCCAACGTGGTAAATATTCATTGCCACTGTATTCCGCCATTTGTAATAGCGAATTAATTTCGTCGTTTACCAAAGTTGGATTGATAATGGTTTGCAACGGAAATTGCGAGCGAAACACATCCCAACCACTAAAAATAGTTCGGTATGTAAACCCTTTAGTTTGATGAACTTTTTTATCAGCTCCTATGTAATTTCCATTAACATCAGAAAACGTCCTTGGGTCTATCATAGTATGGTATAAGGCCGTGTAAAAAATGGTTTTCTCTACATCTGTAGCTCCTGAAACTTTTACATTTTGAATGGCTTTGTTCCAACTTTCACGAGCTTGATTTCTGGTTTTATCAAAATCCCAATGGTCAATGTCGTGTTCTAAGTTTTGCTTCGCTCCTTCTACACTCACAAAAGAAATACCACTTTTGACCAAAACCTCTTCACCTTCTTCTGTACTAAAGTTGGTAAAAAAACCTAAGTGTTTACCATGAAGTTCTTTTGCACCTTTGTGAATTGTTGCATTTTTAACTGCTTCTTGGTAATTATCTCTCCTTATAAAACGCATTTTTCTTGGTACATCAGGAATATCTGCACTCCAAACACCATAATCTTTTAAAGGCTTGCTAAACTGGCAATAAAAGTACACCACATAATCTGCTTTTCCGGCTCCTGCGCCCCAACCACCACCTTCTGGTGGGCATTTCATCCAACCCGAAATGGTGTTTTTATTTTCTATTTTTATGTATTGCTCCGTTGAAGTTCCACCTACTCTTCGGGCTAAATCAATCTGAACACGTGAACTATCACTTTTTGGATATGTAAAACGAATAATACCAGCTCTAGAAGCCGTGGTTAGTTCAGTTTTTACTTTGTAATCTTCTGAAACAACTGAATAATAACCTGCCTTGGTTACTTCAGTATCATGAGAAAAACGAGAACGATACCCACTCTCAGGTTCCTTAGCAATACCACGATTGGTTTGTAATTTTCCTGTTGTTGGTGTTACTAAAAAATTCCCTAAATCTCCAAACCAGCCTACACCACTCATGTGTGTAAAACTAAATCCTTCTATAGTTGGATTTTCATAGGAATACCCAGAACCATTATCGCCATCTGAAACTGTATCTGGACTTAATTGCACCAAACCAAAAGGTGTAACAGCTCCGGGAAATGTTTTACCAAATCCGTGAGCATCCTTTGATTTTTTACCATAAGTAATAGCTCCAATTATCGGATCAATATAATCTACAGGTTCTTTTTCTTCTGTTGTTGTTTCTGATTTTGTATTACATGCAAATAATAGCATAACAATTAGCAGTACGCAGCATCTATATATTATTTTTTTATATGCTTTCATATAATTTATATTAACATGTTAGATTAATGAGCACCAGAGGTTTTAACAACACTTGGTTTGTAAATATCTATTGGAACATCATTTTGCTGATTATCTCCACAAGTAGTTCTACCATTTTCTACAATTTCCATTAATTCTTTAGTTAACTTTTTAACTACTTTGGGGTATTCTTTATAAACATTGGTAGTTTCTGCTTTATCGGCTATCATGTCGTATAATTGAATATCAGGTAAACCATCCTTTTTTGCAGCATTGTCCTTTGGATTTGACCAACCTCCAGATCCTGGTGTTAATTCTAACTTCCATTTTTTATTTCTGATAGAAAACTTTCCGTTTATAGAATGATGAACCACCAACTTGTAATCTGTTTTTGCCTTTTTATTCTTTAGCATTGGCAAAATACTATATGAGTCTACACCTTCATTATCTTGTAAATCAAGATTCATAATTTCTGCACAAGTAGCCATTAAATTGGTTTGACATATTAATTTGGCATTTTCTGAATTAGCTTCAATAACTCCGGGCCATCGTGCAATAAATGGAATTCTATGACCGCCTTCCCAAATATCAGATTTATAGCCGCGTAAATCTGCACTTGGATAATGCCCATATTCTTTTTCTAATTTAGCAGCTTTAGCTACATTGGCAGAACACCCATTATCACTGGTAAAAAACACTAGGGTATTATCTTCAATTCCGTTTTGCTTTAAAGCATCAAGAACGCGCCCTACAACATGATCTGTTTCCATTACAAAATCTGCATAAGGACTTATACCACTTTTACTTTGCCATTCTTTTGATGGTACCACAGGGCTATGAGGTGAATTTAAAGCCAAATACAGGAAAAAAGGCTTATCTTTTTTAGCCGCTTTTACAAGATAATCTTCTGCATGATCTCCTAAAAACTGAAGCATCTGTATTGGTGGCATTTTATCAATAACCTTATCATTTTTAATAACAGTTTGCATATCTCTAGAGTGATGAAACCCAACATAGGTATCAAAACCTCTGGTTATTGGACCGTTAGGGACTGTAGCACCAATAGGTGCTCCAATCATCTTTTTACCTTCATATAGTTGATAGGATTTTCCACTCTCATCTACATAATCAAATCCCAAATGCCATTTCCCAATAGCTGCCGTATTATAACCAGCTTTTTTTAATAATTTTGGTACCGTTAAAAGCGTATCTGCTATTAGAGGTTCTACTTCTGCTCCACCAGCTAAAACACCCTTCTGCAATCTAGACCTCCAATTATATCGTCCTGTTAATAGTGCATATCTTGATGGTGTACACACTGCCGAAGCCGAATGTGCATCGGTAAATGTCATACCTTCTTTTGCTAATCCATCTATTTTTGGTGTTAGAATTTTCCCTTTTTCAGGATTTAAAACTTGAACATCACCATAGCCTAAATCATCGCAAATTATGTAAACAATATTTGGTTTTTCTTGGGCTAATAAAAACCCTGAAAATAACATAAAACAAATGGCTATCTTTAAATTTTTCATATCCTATTTTAATCTTAATTCAGTAATTTGTCCTAGCAATTCTCCATCTTTATTAAACAATCCTGCTTTTAGTAAAGATTTCGGAACAGCTGTAAAGTTTCCTTCATACTTGGTTGCTTCCAAGGAAGGCTCACTTCCATCTAAAGTATAATAAATATCATATCCAACAGCCTCAGTTTCTAAATACACAATAGCTTTATTATGTAGTTGATCTATTCCAAAAGCTGGGTATACAGTAAACAAACTCTTTGCAAAATTGACACCTTCTTTTTCTAACCTTTTAAAATGTGTGAATTCCAATGCATCTTGAAAACGCTGCCAACTCTTTAATTTTGGATTGCTCCAAGAAACTTCGGCACTTGCCAAAGTTCTTGGGTATAACATGTACTCAAAATGTTCTCCCGTTGGAGTAAACTCTCCCCATAAACTAGCCTGATTACCTAAAACTCTTGAAGCTTCTTCTGGTGTTAATTCAGACGGAACAGGTTCGTGATTGTAAACCACTGATAATGGTAATACAGAATTAGGGCCTTCAGGCTCTATAAAGGTTGGACCTTGTACTCTACTTATATATGAATGCAAATACGATGTCATAATGGTTGGATAACCTTCTCGTGGCGCTTGAATTTCAGGTGTATATTTACCTCTACGCCATGCCATAATGGTAGCACCGGGAACTCCGTTACCACTTAAAACTTCGTCCCACCCAATCATGATTTTGTTTTGCTTTTCTACAATTTTATGAATACGCTGAATAAAGTAACTCTGTAACTCTTCATAATCTTTTAATCCATTTTCCTCCATGAGCTGCTTACACAGCTCGCTCTTTTTCCAATCCTTTTTGCTACACTCATCGCCTCCAATATGGATATATTTTGATGGGAATAAAGCCGCTATTTCTTCTATAACCCCTTCAATAAATTGGTATGTAAATTCACTAGCCGGACAAACCGTATTGTTTGGGGCTTTACCACCCACGGCAACTTCAAAATTCACACCTATAGTATCAATATCCGAACAAAACAACTCTGGGTACGAAGCTACCAAGGCTTTACTATGACCGGGAACATCTATCTCTGGAATAATTTCTACATTTCTAACACGAGCATATTCAATAATACTCTTGAGGTCCTCTTGTGTGTAAAAACCACCAACGGTTTTAGGCTCCTCAGCAGTCGCAGGTTTTCTGCTCCACCAATGAACACCTTCTCTATCGGCTCTCCAAGCTCCTTTTTCTGTTAATTTAGGGTACTTTTTAATTTCTATCCTCCAACCTTGGTCGTCTGTTAAATGAATATGAAATGTATTGATTTTATAAGCAGACAATACATCTATTTGCTTCATTAAAAATTCTTTACTATGAAAATGACGAGAAACATCTGCCAAAACACCTCTCCAACCAAATCTAGGGTTGTCATTAACAATCATACTTGGAATTTTAGTTTCTTTTGATTGTTCAACTGGAATTGCTTGTCTTAAGGTTTGAAACCCATTGAACATACCACCATAATCTTTTGCTTTTATAGTAATTTTCTTTGCGGATATTTCTAAAATATAGCCCTCAGGTTTTATTTCGGACGCTTTAGATTTTTGAAAAACAATATAATTTGAAGTTGATTTGGATTTTCCTTTTTTAGCGGTAAAATTAAAGCCAGTATCATTAGCTAATTTGGTGGTTACAATCCCTTTTAAATCTTCATAATACTTTGAAGGGATAAAAACCTGAGTTTCATTATTTAAATGAAAGGCACCCTCTTTTATTTCTATAGATTCTGGTTGTGGTATAAATGACACCTTATTTTGTTGAGCTGGAACAAATAAGGTTATTAAAAAAATGCCTAATAATACGATTGCTCTCTTCATTCTCATAGATTTTCAGCAATTATTTTTGCTACATGTTTACCTTGTTTCTGCTTACCTAAAGCATTGTAGTGTACATCTCCGGGTTTAATATGCCATTCATCTGCATTGGGTTTGGTAAAACCATACAAATCATTTATTTGAATTGATGGGTACTTGGCTAAAACCTCTAATGCCTCCTTGTTGTATGTTTTGCTATCTCCGGCAAAACGTCCTTTAACATCACCTTCTGGAACCGCTGTTGTTGTTGCAAAAATTAATTTTGCTTTTGGGTATTCCTTTATTAAATATTTACAAATATTGTGCAGGTTTTCTTTGTACTTCTCAGTACTATTTACTTGCCTTCCATTTACCTTATCTAGCTTACCATGTTTTATATATTTTAAATCATGTAAACCCACATTAAAATGAATCACATCCCAATCAAAATCCCAACCGCCTTCTAAATGAGGTTGAAACATGGTTGTTCTCATTTTTTCCATAAACGGAATCATCTTATTACTTGACTGTCCGTTTTTATGAAACCTGAATACATTGGCCTTTCCAGAAAGCTCCTTCCTTACCGTAGGCGTATAACCGATAGAAATTGAATCGCCATAAATAAATACGTTCGGTAATTTTTTATTAGGGTGAACATATTTAAACGCTTCCCCTTTATTGGCTAAGTTACTCCAAACTTTTCTTGCGATTTCTTCGTTGTAACGCTTTCTAAACAACCCTGTTGACCCGCAAGAAACAGCTCCTATATAAATAGATGTAGCACCAACGTATTTTAAAAATTTTCGTCTTTCCAATGTTATCTTTATTGAATTATTTTGTCATTAACTGTTTTAAAAATACTTCCTCGGTTGCTAGCTTCATCATATTGGTTTTTCTATTGCCTTTAGGTCCGCCACAGCAGTTTAATTCCTCTGCAGGTATATTGTATAAACTATCTATAGTTTTATTGTATTTGGGCTGCGCGTCTTTATTTGGAAGCTCTCTAACTATTTTTTCAAACTTTTGTATTATAAGTTTTATGCCTTCTTCATTAATTAAATTGTTAGATTCATATGGGTCCTTTTCCAAATCAAACACTCTTACAATTTGCTTTAATGTATCTGTATATACTTTATATTGTTCATCTCTTAATACGCGGTCTCTAAACGTAAACCAGTTCTCCATTCTATCGTCATCACTTAATTTAGCTCTAAGTCCACCCATCGACAAAATCCAATCTCTTTTTGTTTCATTGGTTTTTCCTTGCAATACTGCTGCAAAGGAATATCCACTAGAATCTGTCTTGTTTTCAACCCCTGCTAAGGCTAATAACGTTGGATAAATATCAGTAAAATCAATAAGTGCATTAGTCTCAAAATGTTGCTTATCTGGTGTAATTACCAAAAAAGGCGCATTAATACCATTTTCTGTTAAATATGATTTACCTCCTCGAACATAAACCGAATCTCGTTTTCCAATAATTCCTGGCGATGTTCCATTATCTGTGGTAAAAATTAAAAAGGTATTATCATCAATATTTAAATCTTTTAGGGATTTCACAATTTTACCAATAATAAAATCGGTATAACGCACCATTGCTTTGTGCTTTTGGTATTTGGTTTTTACATCTGGCTCGTGGGGCGTATTTACAAAAGGTGAATGCGTTAAAACCATTGGATAATATACGCACATAGGTTCGTCTTTATGTTCTTCCATAAAGTCAATGATGAAGTTGGAGAAAATATCTGGTCCAAATTCACCTTGATATGTTTTACTCCCTGCTTTGGTAAAAATATACGGGTCCCAATACCGTTTTCCGCTTGGTTTATTTCCAGATTCGTAACCTGTCCACATGCAATAGTCTTCAAACCCAGCTTTTTCCATGGCATCAGGTTCTATTCTAAAATCATTGATTTGCCATTTTCCCGCAACACAAGTTGAATAACCTTCATTTTGTAAAGCCTTTGCAAAACTTGAGTTTTTATTGGTATCGAAATTTACACCATGCCCCCACCTTGGTACATCATAATGATTTATCCATCCGTTAACAAATGGGTATTGCCCCGTTAGTAAAGCCACACGACTTGGCGTACATTGTGGCATGGAATAAGCATTATTAAAAGTTATACCATTTTCTGCCAACTTATTAATGTTTGGTGTTTCTATTTCTTCAGCACCATAAGTTTCCACCCATTCTTTACCCAAATCATCTACAAGAATGAAAATAAAATTAGGCCTTTTAGCCGTATCTATTTGATTACATCCTAAAAGAATAAATGATATGAGAATTAGAATCTTTTGCACCCTTATATTTTTAAATTTGAACCGTTAGTGTATTGAACGACTTAGCATCTACAGCGGCCTTAATTACTTTTTCTCCAACAGTAATGTTAAGCTCCTTTTCCTCATCTGTGTCATTATAGGTTAGCAAAACGATGTTCTTATCGGCTGCGTTATAAAAAGCAATGGTTGTTTTTTCATCACCACTAGCCGCTAATTTTACAGAACCTGGTTTTACATAAGCACTTAAATGTTTCATTAAATAAAACTCTGGATTGTAAACAATTTTCTTTGTATTACTATCTATTGAAATCATAGAGTTTTGTTTCCAGC
Source organism: Seonamhaeicola sp. MEBiC01930 (assembly GCF_045277075.1). Taxonomy (GTDB): domain Bacteria; phylum Bacteroidota; class Bacteroidia; order Flavobacteriales; family Flavobacteriaceae; genus Seonamhaeicola. The sequence goes on from NZ_CP104270.1 coordinate 3,234,584, forward strand.
CCCACTGACTTTTTCCTGTTTCATCCAGCACCATATTCCAATACATGTATGAATTGGCACCATTTTCAAAATAATGTTTCATTAAATTAAAAGTGTATTCGGCTGCTTTCCAATCGTTAGAGCCATCACCACATTCTGTTTCTGTTTGCATTAATTTCATTTCTGGGTAGGTAGCATGTACTGCTTCTATAGCGCCTTTTCCTGCCCATTGAAAACCAACTCCTGTTATATACTCTTTTGCATTCTTATATTCTAAAACACCTTGCACCCGTTCTAATTGAGGGCGCTCAACAGTTCCTAACCAAATTGGTGTTTCTAAACCATCTGCTTTAAATTTTGGTCCCAAATAATCTGCGATTAAAATTCCTAAATCTTCAGGTTTCCATACACAAGATGGAAAGTTTTGAGCAGAATTAGGCTCGTTTTGTACATGCACAGCAGCAATATCAATACCTGCTTCTTTGTATGCTTTTATAAACTTTGAAAAGTACAGGGCATAGGCCTCAAAGTACTTAGGTTCTGTTATAAAACGTGACACCAACTCTTCTGTAGAACTCCATTCTTCTGGTAAGTCATTAAACTTAGGATTTGATTTACAGGCATAATGCTTACTATGTTTCATCCATGATGGCGGACACCAAGGTGATGCCCAAACTTCTACTTCTGGATTTATTTTTTTAGCTTCTTTTATGTATGGGATTAAACGTTGTTTATCCCTATCTATTGAAAAGTTTTCCATAGCAAAATCACCATCCGTTTCATTATGGCTATACCAATCAACAGCATAATCGTTTGCTCCAATTGGCATTCTACAAATATTGAATTTACAGCCATTTTCAGCATCAAATAAGTCATTAAGAATTTGTTGTTTTTCTTCTGGTGTTACCATACCTAAAGCATCCCAACCTAATTCATTAAAACAACCTCCAAAACCATCTACAGTTTGTTGCGTTTTAGTAATATCTAAACTAATATTGATTTTTGATAAATCTACTCCAGTTTTTCCTGAATATGTTTTGGTTTCCCAAAGTTTATCGTTTGTAGAACTTACCCACTCTACTTCAATTTTTGGTTCTGGTTTACACGAAAAACAAACTGCTAAAACTAAAACAATTGCTAATTTTAATATTTTCATAATTACTATTTTACGTTTAATATATCTCTTAAGCGAATATCTTTTGACGAAGCGCCTATCATTATTCTAAAATCTCCAGATTCAACAACGGTGTTTAAATCTTTATCTAACATTGATAATTGTTCTGGGCCTAAATCAAAAGTTATTTGTTTTTCCTCTCCTTTTTTTAACGAAATACGTTGAAATCCTTTTAACTCTTTTATTGGTCTTGATACTGAGGCTAACTCATCTCTTATATACAGTTGTACCACTTCATCTCCATCAAATTCACCTGTATTTTTCACAGTACAAGACACCTGAATGGTTTCTGTATTTGCAATATTATTTGAGCTGAATTTTAAATTTGAATATTCAAATTGAGTATAACTTAAACCATAACCAAACGGAAACAAAGGTTGCCCCGTTAAATTGTGATAATTATCACCTCTACCGGTTGGTTTGTTGTTATAATACAGCGGACATTGAGCTGCATTAACAGGAAAAGTAATAGGTAACCTACCTGCTGGATTTTCGTCTCCAAACAATATATCAGCTAATCCATTACCACCATTTTCTCCTGGATACCAAGCCATAAGAATAGCATCTACTGTAGATTTCCAATTTGCCATAGTAATGGCACTACCGCCAACTAAAACTACTACTGTTGGCTTACCTGTTTTAGCCACCGCTTGAATTAGGGCTTCTTGATTTTTTGGAAGGTCTAATAGTGCTCTATCTTGAAATTCTCCTTCGTGAATTCCTGCTACCACAACAGCCACATCACTTTGTTTGGCTTGAGCGACTGCTTCAGAAATTTGTTTATCTATATTATTTTCAACACCATAATCCCAAACCATTTTAAATTTTGCATTTCCTGCAGATTCAAAATACTCAACTTTTATATCGTATGTTTTGCCTGCTTGAAACCTGAATGGTTTTACAATAGTATTAAACGATTGTTTTTGCCAATTATCAATAAATAATTTCCCATCTAAATACAACCTATAACCATCATTACCTTCTATCCCAATATTAACTGTTCCAGTTTTTGGTGCTTTTAATTTCCCTGTCCATCGTGCCGAAAACCAATCGTATGGTAAATCTTTATGAGGTGAAAATAAAGTCCATCCAAATTGTATTTTCTTATCAACACGTTCTACTTTTGGTGTTCCCCTTAATTTAATATTATCAAAATATTCGGCTTGTAAACCCTCGGTTTCTTTTCCATCCTTTGTATTTGATAAATAGTCTGAATCTACAACATTATGCGAATGTTCTTTAAACGAAACGCCTTTGGCATAATTTACATTTGAAGCACCTATTTTAGTTACAATACCTTCAAACATGGATACTTTATTGTTTCCAGGACCACTATAACCTCCTAAACGTGCTGCTTTTGCATCATAACCTATTAAAGCTACTTTTGATGATTTGTGTAATGGTAATAATTCATTGTTGTTTTGTAATAACACCATTGATTTAGAAGCTGCCGTTCTTGCTAAATCTCTGTGTGTTTTATGTCCGTTCCATTTTTCTGCATCTTGAACATCTACATAAGGATTTTCAAATAATCCTAATTCGAATTTTGCTTTTAAAATGCGACTTACGGCTTCATCAATGGCTTTTTCATCTACCATTCCTTTTTCGTAAGCTTCCCAAAATAACGGTTTGTGATTGTAATTGGTTTGAAACATCACATCTAAGCCCGCTTCAACAGCGTCTTCGGTAGATTCGGCATAATTGGCTGCTGTAAAATGCAACACATTAGCGCCTCCTGTTGCTCCTGCATCAGAAATTACAAAACCATCAAATCCCCATTCTTCTTTTAACTTGGTTCGTAATAACCATTCATTAGATGTACATGGACTGCCATCTACAGAGTTATAAGATGTCATTACAGATCGCGCGCCTACTTTTTGGAATACAGTTTTAAATGCTGGAAAATAAATTTCTTCCAACAAACGCTCGTTAAAACTAATTGGGTAACTATCTCTACCACCAGCACCAACATTGGCTACAAAGTGTTTTGGTGTGGTAATGACATCTTCTTTTTCAAATTCGTTTATAAAAGCAGATGCGATAACGGTGGTTAAATACGGGTCTTCTCCATAAGTTTCCTCAACACGTCCCCAGCGTACATCACGGGCAATATTTAAAACAGGTGATAAGATTTGACGAATACCTCGTGTTTTTGTCTCTTTTGTTATGGATTTAGCAACGTTGGCAACTAAAGTAGAATCCCAAGTGGCAGCCAAAGCAATTGCTTGCGGGTATGCAGTTGCGCCATCACGAGCTAGACCGTGCAAAGCTTCATTAAATGGAATGATTGGAATACCTAAACGCGATTCTTCTATAAAATACTTTTGAATTTCATTGATTTCCTTGGCCATTTGAGCAGCGGTCCCCGTAGAACCATAGTCCATAATTTGTTCTGCGGCATTGTCATTTTTTCCTTTTGAAGAAATTTGAAATCCGAAAATACCATGTTTCAATTTATCTTTCCCAATACTTAAATCACCAGGAATCATGAACATTTGCCAAAATTTTTCTTCTAAGGTCATTCTGCTCATTAAATCATCTACGCGGTCTTCTACAGATGCATCAGGATTCTTATATGTTGGGTTATCGTCATTTGATGACTTTTCAGAACAAGCATAAATACAAATTCCTAAAAATGCAATCGCTACTATTTTACTTAGGTTTCTCAAACTACTATCTATTTAATATTTTCTAATTGTTTCCATTCGCCATAAGTATCATTCAATTGTTTTTCTCCAACAGTACTTCTTCCATCATCAATTATTTTTAACAAATCTTCTCTATATGCGTCTATAATTCCTGGATATTTTGCTTGTAAATTATTTGTCTCGGCTACATCATTTTTAATATTATAAAGCTGAACATTAGGCAATGAATCGTATATAGATTTCTTGGTATTAATGTTTGGATAACTCCAACCACCAGAACCTTTACAGAAGTTTACTTTCCAATCGCCACTTCTATAGGCAAATTCACCTCTTACAGAATGGTGTATAATGCTTTTACGTTTAGGCGCATCAGAATTTGTTAAGTGACTGAAACTATCCTCAGCTACATTATCATCAAAATCAACACCCAAAACATCAGCAACTGTAGCAAAAAAGTCTGTTGTACAAACCAACTGTTCTGACTTATCTGGTTGAATATTATTTTTCCAAGTCATGATGTAAGGCACACGATGACCTCCTTCAAAAATATCGGCTTTTGTACCTATAAATTCATAATTAGGATAATGTCCTTTTGATTTTAATTGTTTAATATTTGCAGTTGGTGAACACCCATTATCACTTGTAAAAACAATTAAGGTATTCTCTGAAACCCCTTTGATTTCTAGTGCTTTAGTAACTTCACCTACAACCCAATCTACCATTAAAACAAAATCGCCATAAGGATTATCTAAGCCGCTTTTTCCTTGAAATTCTTTGGTTGGAAGAATTGGTGTGTGTGGTGCTGGCAAAGGCATATACACAAAAAAAGGTTTATCGTTACTTGCATTTTCATTAATATAATTAACTGTACGTTTTGCTATCTCTGGTAAGGTCTGTTCATGTGAGAAATCATCGGCCGTTAAACCTTCACGCCATGTGCCTTGCCTGCTTTTACCCTTAGTTATTTTTATTGGCACATCTGTTGGCGTATCATTTTCTACCCAAACGTAAGGCGGCATATCTAAAGACCCGCAAAAACCAAAACTATAATCAAACCCATGTGTGTTTGGTCCATTTTTTATCGGTTTTGTAAAATCAACTTCTGGTCTTGCTCTTAGATTATCAATATCTAAGTTTGATGAATCTGGTTGTGTAATCTCCCAATCCCAGCCCAGGTGCCATTTTCCGATAAAAGCGGTATTGTAACCATTATTTTTTAACAAGTCTGCAACTGTAGTTCTATTCGGTTTTATCAACGATTTAGAATACCCGCTTACAACACCACTTTTTAATCGTGTACGCCAATTGTAACGTCCCGTTAAAATACTATAACGGGTTGGAGTACAAACTGCTGAACTTGTATGCGCATCTGTAAACAGAATACCATCTGAAGCTAAAGCATCTATGTAAGGGGTTTTTATTTTTGAGTTTTCGTTATAAGCAGACACATCGCCATACCCTAAATCATCAGCCAAAATATAAATGATATTAGGTTTTATTGTTTCTTCTTTTGTTTGACACGAAAAGAACACAACACTAAATACAGCTATTTGCAGAATTGTTTTTATTGGCATTATTTTTTTAATAGATGTTCTTGATTTCTTTTGTTTTTCTGTAATTCGGCGTCAAATTCATCCATCATTTTTTTTAGCTTTTTAACGATTTTTGGATGTTCTGATGCTAGATTATTTTCCTCTGAAATATCTTCTTTTAAATTGAATAATTGCACATCATCTTTTTTGGTAACTCTTAGTTTCCAATCACCCTGTCTTACCGCTTGTAAAGTTGATTCTTTGTAATAATAAAACCCCTCTTTTTTATGTGGTGATTTACAATTTTTTCCAGATAGTAGCTTCCAAATATTCTTTCCATCAATTTCTTTTTCTGGTAAATCACTTTCAGTTAAGTAGGCTATAGTTGGTAAAAAATCAATGGTAGACGCTACTTTATCAGTAACCGTTCCAGCTTTAATTTTATTAGGCCATTTAGCAATCATTGGTACACGCATGCCTCCTTCGTAGGTTAAAAACTTACCACCTCTCAATGGTAATGCACTTCCTCCTTTATCACCTTTAGAAGTCCAAGGTCCATTATCTGAAGTGAAAATTACTAATGTATTTTCATCAATATTTAGGCTTTCCAGTGTTTTTAAAATCTCGCCAACACCCCAATCTATTTCTTCTATAACATCACCATACAAACCTCTTGCACTTTTTCCTTTAAAGTTTTCAGAAGCATATAAAGGCACATGCGGCATGGTGTGTGCTAGGTATAAAAAGAATGGTTCTTCTTTATGCTCTGTGATGAAGTTTACAGCTTGTTCGGTGTAACGTTTAGAAAGTGTCGTTTGGTCAACAGGATATTCAACAATTTCATCTTGCTTAAATAAAGGCACTCTGCTTTTTCTCCATTTTTTTTGACGTAAACTGTCTATTGTCATTCCTTCTCTGTATACAATATTCTCTGAAACCTTTGCTTTTGGATTTACAGACATATCATTGCTGAATGGAATTCCGTAATAAGAATCAAATCCTTGATTTGTAGGCAAATATTGTGCTTCATCACCAAGATGCCATTTACCAATACAAGCCGTTGCATAGTTCTTGGTCTTCAACATATCAGCTATAGTTACCTCTTCACTAGACAAACCACCTGCAATATTAGGCCACAATACTTTTGGAACGCCTATACGTTGAGGATAGGCACCAGTTAATAAGCCTGCTCTTGAAGGTGAACAAATTGATGATGCAGAATAAAAATCTGTAAATTTTATGCCTTCGGAAGCCATTTTATCTAGGTTTGGCGTTTTAATTAGTGGAGAACCAAAAACACCCACATCTTGATACCCTTGATCATCTGTAAAAATGATAATAATGTTAGGCTTTGATGTTTTGCTTTGTGCTTTAATTGAAGTATTCCAACTAAAAACAGAAAGTATTGCAATAACTAATAATTTTTTCATGCTTTATTATTTTGAGTTTAAGTTACCATCAAATTTATAGGTTTCTCCTTTTGATGTGTTAAACTCTATATGCTTATCTCTATAACTTAATGTGCATTTTCCACCTACTTTTGATAATACCTCTACATTTACCAATACTGAGTCCTTCCAACTGAAGCTTAATTCAAAACCTCCCCTAGCGCAAACTCCAGAAATATTTCCCTCCGACAACATTGATGGTAATGCTGGTAATAATTCTATTTTTTCTAGTTGACTTTGAATTAGCATTTCTACCATACCAGAAGCCCCTCCAAAATTTCCATCAATTTGAAATGGTGGATGTGCATCAAATAAATTGGGGTATGAACCACCTCCAACTTTACCATTAGGTCGCTCTGCAGGACTTAATAATTTATGAACTAATTTATAAGCATGGTCCCCATCTCTAAACCGTGACCAGAAATTAATTTTCCAAGCTAAACTCCAACCTGTGCCATTATCCCCTCTAAAATTTAGAGACTGTTTTGCAGCTTCCATCAATTCTGGGGTGTCCTCATAATTAATTTCATTCCATGGATGAACTGCCCATAAATGTGATACATGCCTGTGATGATTTTCTGGATCATCTTTATCTTCTAACCACTCTTGCAATTGCCCATGCTTTCCAATTTGATTTGGCGCAATTTGAGGAATCAATGCTTTCAGATTTATCGCAAATTCTTCATCTTCTCCTAAAATATCAGCTGCCTCAATGGTAATATTAAACAACGCTCTTATTATTTGATGATCCATGGTTGGACCTGCAACTAAACCACCTATTTCTGGTGAATTTGATGGCGAACTAATTAAATAGCCTGTATTTGGGTCTTTATATAGAAGCTGCGAATAAAACAATGCTGCGTCTCTAATTAAAGGATATCTTTCTTTTAAAAAGTCTTTGTTTTGAGTAAACAAATAGTGTTCCCAAATATGTGTAGATAACCAACCCGCTGCACCTAACCAAATACCATGATGTGATGCATTAACTGGTGCTGCTCCTCGCCAAATATCAACATTATGGTGTGCAATCCAACCTTCTGCATTGTAATGTTCTTTAGCAACATTACTTCCTGTTTTTGAAAGATCCTCTATAAAATCGAACAATGGCTCATGACATTCACTTAAATTGGTCATTTCTACTGCCCAATAATTCATTTCCAAATTAATATTGGTGGTGTAACTACTAAACCAAGGCGGTTTTATTTTATCGTTCCAAATCCCTTGAAGATTAGCTGGCTTTGTTCCAGGGCGACTTGAAGCGATAGTTAAATAACGTGCGTATTGAATATAAAGAGCCAAAAGTTGTGGGTCATCTGGATTTATACCAAAATCTTGAATTCTTTGATTGGTTGTATTCTTAGATTTGCCGTTATCTCCAAAATCGATATTGAATCTGCTAAATAAGGATTGATAATCTTTTATATGGGCTTCTTTGATATTGTCAAAGCTTTTATTTTCAATATCCTTTAATGAATTTGAAACTAACACTTCTGGTTTACCGGAAACATCTTTAAAATCTATATAGTTTGTTGCTGCAGATAAATATAAAGTTGCTTCTGATGCTTCAGACACTTTTAACTTTCCATCTAAAGTTTCAACTTTGCCATTTGTCTCAACCTTAATAGTGGCCACACCCCAAAGAACACCATCTTTAACTTTTACAACAATGGTTTGGGAATCGTTATCTGTTTTTAGGCTTATATCTTCATGAAGTGCATCTAAAAACAACTCAAAACTTAAGGCTTTTGACTGACTAGCAGAAAGATTGACAACAATTACATCATCTGGATGACTTGAAAACGTTTCTCTCTTATAAGCAATTTCTCCAACTTTATAAGACACCTCACTAACCGCTCTGTCTAAACTTAATATTCTAGAATAATTGGTATAGTTTTCATGATTTGCAAAATCAATATAAATATCTGCAAAAGGCTGATAGTGAATTTGCTTTAAGGGCTGGCTCATGAATTCGTCTTGTGCTAATTTATGGGCTTCCTTACTTTTTCCTTCTGTTAGTAATTGCCTTATTTGAGGTAAAAACTTGTTAGCTCCTTTATGTGCATAATCATGTGGTTGCCCTCGCCAAAGCGTTTCTTCGTTAAATTGAATACGCTCTTGAGAAACACCACCAAAAATCATGGCTCCTAAACTTCCGTTTCCAATTGGCAAAGCCTCAGTCCATTTTTCAGCAGCTTGATTATAACTTAATTTAAAGCTATCTATCGGCTCTTGCTCTTTTGGTTTAGTACAAAAACTAAATGCCAAACAACAAATGAAAATTACTGGTTTTATGACGCTATTTTTTACGAATCTCATGTAATTTTATCCTTTAATTTCGATGTAAAATGGATATGTAAATTTTAATTCTCCCTTTTTCATCAAATATGTTTTAGGCATTATACTTACAGTGCCTTTTTTTAATTCAATATTTTTAAAACTGAAGCTAGTTTGTCCGTTCGCCTCAATGCTGAATGTTATACTTTGTTCTCCTAAAACCAATTCTAACTTACCTTCTGTGTTTATTGCACCATCAAAGTGAACTATGATATCAAATGTTTTTGTTTCATTTACCAAAACATCCCAATAAATGAATTCCTTTTTCACCCCATCTTTCTTTAAGAAATGGGCGTCATTTTGATTTAGCATTACTGGATTTTCATGTACTGTTCCAATAATTGGTTTTGGCGACTCTAAAATGTGTTCTGAGCTTTCCATATTCTCCAACCAACGATCCATTTCAGTTTTTAATTCAGCTACTAATTTTCCATTGCCTTCTGAAATATCGTTTCTCTCATAAGGGTCATTAGTCAAATCGAAAAGTTGAAATTTATCATTCCCTTCTTCATCTTTACCAACTCCAACCAATTTCATGTTTTCTTTTCTTGTAGACACATTCCTATATCTAACTGGTGCTGTTCTTGCCCAATAACGGCTAATATAGCGCTGCGATAAGGTATCTGTTTCTCTAGTTAGCAATGGTAACAAACTTTGTCCTTCAATAGATAATTCTTCTGGCATTTTTGCTCCTGTAAATTCAACCAGAGTTGGTAAAATATCATAATGCGCCGCTGTAGTTTTAATATCTCTTGAATCTTTAAAGGCCTTTGGGTAATACCAAAAACTTGGTACTCTTACACCACCCTGAAATACCGAACCCTTTCTACCGCGCATGCCTGCAATATATCTTGGGTGCTGTGGGCCATTGTCTGTCATAAAAATGACTAAGGTGTTTTCATCAATACCTAAATCTTGAAGCTTGTTGAATAACAACCTTAAGTTATCGTCAATATTGGTAACCATTCCATAGACTTTTCTTGAGTTCTTTCTACTGTGATCAGTTACGTTTGGATAAGGCACCCCTTCATCTATTAACCCTTTGTCGATATCTACATCCTTGTACATATCGTAATATTTTTGTGGTAATTGTAACGGGCCATGAGGTGCATTGTAGGACAAATACAAGAAGAAAGGATCTTCTTTATGTTCTTCCACATAATTCATTGCTGCTTCTGTAAATACATCAGTACAATACCCTTTGGTTTGTAATTGCTTACCATTTTTCCAAAGTATGGGGTTGAAATAACTGCTATCTCTTTTTAATGTATTTGGCCAATCGCCATATTGACCGATTCCACCAGACAAATGGTTTAGAGTGTATTCAAAACCTTGGTCTTGTGGGCGCATTGGGTAGTTATCTCCCAAATGCCATTTACCTATCATACCTGTTTTATACCCAGACTCTTGTAGAATTTCTGCAATGGTAACCTCTGAAGTGGCCATCATTGCTCCTCCTCTATACGTATCATGAACACCTGTACTCATACAGTATTTCCCAGTCATAATAGAAGACCGCGTAGGTGCACATACTGGATTAACTAAAAAATCATCAAAACGAACACTTCTTTTTGCTAAACTGTCTAATACAGGAGTTTTTATATGTGGATTTCCGTAGTAGCCTAAATCACCAAAACCTTGATCGTCTGTAATAATTAAAATGACGTTTGGCTTTGAAACTTCCTCAGTTTTTTTGACTTCAGAACAGCTACCTAAAACCAAGAATACAACCGCTATGTAAATAAAATGTTTCATTTTCTATTTATTTGAATCTGTATATACGTCTTTACTCCAAGCTTCTAATTTTTGAAGTAAAGTTTTTACCAATTCTGGATGTTCACTCGCCACATTAGTAGTTTCAGAAATGTCTTGTTTTAAATTGTATAATTGAGGCTCTGCGTTTTTATTACGAAGAATCAATTTCCAATCATCATGACGAATCGCTTTTCTGCCTGCATAACCCCAAAACACATTTCTATTTGGTAAAGTTTCACCTTTTACAAGGTTATTCCTTAAATTGATTCCATCCAGGTTTTCTGGGGTTTCAGACCCAGCAAAACTCATTATGGTAGGAAACAAATCAATCGTTAAAATGGTTTCATTATTTACCTGATTGGGTTCTATAGTTCCAGGATACCAAGCCATTGCTGACACCCGATGACCACCTTCCCATAAGGTAGATTTATAGCCTCTTAAACCTCCATTGCTTCCTACTTTTCTAGAGGCGCCATTATCTGAACAAAAGAAAACGATAGTGTTTTTATCAATTTTTAATTCTTTTAAAGTTGCCATAACTTTACCTACACCTTCATCCATAACTTCAACCATTTCTTTGTAAATGGCATTTAGTTCTTCCTCAGACATTTTATTTTTTGGGGCTGACCCACTTTTCCAACCAACATAACGTTCTGCAGCAGATTTTCGACCTTGAAACGGTCCATGAGGTGCTTCATGAGGAATATAAAGAAGAAAAGGTTCATCTTTATGACGCTTTATAAAATCTACAGAATGCTTTGTAATTAAGTCTGTAGAGTAACCTTTTTCATTTTGAATTTTATCGTCTACCCACCAATCTTCATAACCTTCCTGATCGATATGTGAATGATAATCAACATTACCAGACACATAGCCTATATATTCATCAAACCCTTGATTAATAGGGTTAAATTCGGTTTTATAACCTACATGCCATTTACCAAACATACCAGTTACATAACCTGATTCCTTGATGGCTTCAGCAAACGTTTTTTCAGCAGTTGCTAAACCTTTATCGCGATGTTTTTTTGCTGTTACTACCCCATCTATACCAACACGTTGCTGATATTTTCCTGTTAAAAGTGCTGCTCTTGTTGGGCTACAGACCGATCCATTAGCATGAAAATCCGTAAATCTTATACCCTCTGCAGCCATTTTATCAAGATTTGGTGTGTTAATCAAAGTACTTCCATAACAAGATAAATCTCCATAACCCATATCATCAGCCATAATAATAATGATATTGGGATTTGTTATTTTAGGTTTAGCGGCTTTATTAGCCTTACAACTTAATACAACGGCAGCCAAAACCAGAACACTTAAAACGTTATAAAATCCTTTAATTTTCATTCTCAATAATTAACTATTCCAATAAGTTTCAATAATTTTTATTACCTCTTCATTACCCTCATCTGTATCACCAAGAATTTCACGTTGTTTTAAAATTTCAACTTTCATGGTTTTAATAATGTCTTGGTATTCGGAATCATTATAAGCGTTATGTGTTTCTTTGGGATCTTTCTCTAAATCAAAGAAATCCCAAAATTTTTGTGGTTGGTTTTCTTTGGTATAACCATTTACCTTTAATGCGTTTCCATAATAAAATGCCAACTTGTATCGCTTTCCGCGAATGCCAAAATGCCCAGGGCGATCTTTTGAATGATCCCAATAACGATAGTAACCATATTTACGCCAGTTGTCTAGTGTATTTCCTTTTAGGTTTTCACGGAAACTATGGCCTTGCATGGTATCTGGATAATCTAAACCAGCATAATCTGCAAATAGTGCAGAAAAATCAGCGTTTTCAATTATATCTGAATTTCTTTTACCTGCAGGAATTTCTTTAGGGTACCGAATTACAAACGGCATATGAATAGACTCTTCATAAATTAAACGTTTATCAAACCAACCGTGTTCTCCCAAAAAATATCCTTGGTCTGCAGTATAAATAACGATAGTATTTTCAGCCAAACCAGATTTATCTAAATAATCTAATAACTTACCAATATTATCATCTATGGCCGCCCCACATCGCATAAAATCCTTTACATATTTTTGATAGGTTTTATAACGTGCTTCTTCATTTGTTAAACCATCAACAGAAAAAGGCAATTCTGGATACGCCATGAAATCCTTCCTCAATGAAGGATCTGCAGTGGCATCTAAATAACGTTGTTTTAAATTATCAACAGATTGTCCTTTAAAGGAACGCCCTGTGGTTTCAGCGCCATTATCATAAAATGTTGCCGGAATTGGAATATCTACATCTCTGTATTTGTCGCTATGGCGCTCAGGGTAATCAAAAGGTTCATGGGTTGCCTTAAAATGACACATCATCATGAATGGTTTCGATTCATCTCTATTCTCGATCCAATCGATAGTCATATCTGCAATAACATCACTACTAAACCCTTTATACGGCTTTCCTCCATCCATATAATCTTGCCAGTTAACTTTAGTCTTTAAAACGGGATCCCAATATCTTCCTTGACCTGGTAAAACACAGTAGTAATCAAACTCATCTGTTGGCTCTTGCTTTAAATGCCACTTTCCAATAACAGATGTTTGATAACCACCACGCTGCATAACTCCAGCAATGGTTGGATGTTTTGGTGATAAACCGGCTCCTAAAGTAATAACCCCATTTACATGACTATATTGACCTGTAAGCACGGTTGCCCTACTAGGTGTACAAATTGAATTGGACACTAAACAGTTGTCTAAAACAACACCCTCATCTGCTAAACGTGAAATATTGGGTGTGTGCACATAGTCCTTTAAGATACCTCCATAAATTCCCCAAGCCTGCGAGGTATGATCATCAGACATAATATAAAGAATATTTGGCCTTTCATCGTTTTTTACTTCTGATGCCTCTGTTGCCTTGTTTTTACAACTTAAAGCTGTTAAAGAAACTAAGATTGCTACAGCGAATATTTGGAATAATTTCCTCATTTATACTTTGTTAGTTTGTTACTTCTAATTTTACAGTTTCAAATTGGTCTGATGATGATCCAATTCCAATTTCAAAAATTCCTGGCTCCACTACTTTTTTGCGCAATTCGGTGTCAAAGAATGATAAATCTTCAGGCGTTATTTCGAAAGTTACTGTAGTAGATTTTCCTGATTTTAATGTAATTCTTTCAATACCTTTTAATTCTTTTAAAGGTCTTTTTACTGAACTTTCTACATCTGTAATGTATAATTGAACCACTTCATCCCCTATAACATCACCGGTGTTCTTAACTTTTACTGAGACTTTGGTTGAGCCTGTTGTGCTTATATTTTCTTCTGACAGTTTTAACTTACTGTATTCAAAATTTGTATAACTCAATCCGTGACCAAAAGCATATAACGGTTTTCCTTCATAATAGCGATAGGTTCTACCTTTCATACTATAATTTACAAATGGTGATAGCTCTTTATGAGAGGTGTAAAAGGTCACGGGCAATCTTCCCGAAGGGTTGTAATCTCCAAATAATACATCTGCAATGGCAGTACCACCCATCTCGCCAGGGTACCACGCTTCTACAATGGCAGGTAAATTATCATTTTCCCAATTTACAGCTAAAGCACTTCCGTTTAATAATACCAGAACAACTGGTGTTCCTGTTTCATGTAGTGCTTTTAATAATTTCGTTTGTACTTCCGGTAAATCGATGTTGACTTTATCTCCACCATCAAAACCTTTAGAATTTACTGGCATATGTTCGCCTTCTACACCTGCCGAAATGCCTCCAACAAATACCACAACTTCCGATTTTTTAGCAAATTCAACGGCTCTATCAAAAGATGTTTTGTCTTTAGAAGACCACATGAATTTTAACTTAGCAGGATATCCTGTGTGGAAATATTGAATTTTAACATCGTAAGCTTTTCCTGCTTCTAAATACATAGAACCTCTAATCACTTTTCTTTTTGGACGATTAGAATTATCGGCAATCACTTTTCCATTAATAGCCAACGTAAATACTCTATGATGACTTTGCAATCCTAAATCGTATTCCCCGGAAACATCTACTTTAATTTGTCCGGTATATTCTACTCCAAAATTTGCTTCGTCTAAACCATCTACAGGACTTAAATTCCAATTTGAGTTTACTACTTCTTCTATTCTAGTAGCTACAGGTGTTCCCGTAAAATCATGATTGTTATAGTACGTTGCTTTTAATCCTTTTTGTCCATCAAAACTTAAATATTCAGCTGGAATTAAAGACATTTTTGAGTCTTCAGTAATCAACTCTGTACCTGCTTCAAAAAATATTTCCGTGTCTTTCGAAACTTTAGATTTTATGCCGTCTAAAGGTGTGAAATATATTGACGGAAATCCGTTGTAATTTCCTAACAACACCTCTAATTCGTTAGCGTTAGGACCTACAACTGTTATAGATTTTAGGTCTTTTTTAAGTGGTAATGTGTTGTTTTCATTCTTTAACAGCACCATAGATTTTTGAGCAGTTTCTAAAGCTAATTTTCTGTGCTTGTCTGAACTTACCACATCCATAGGGATACTTGTATAAGGTACGACCTCGTCTGGGTCGAACATTCCTAATTTAAAACGCGCTTTAAATATTCTTTTTAATGATACATCTACCTCTTCCTCAGAAATCCATCCTGCTTTAACTGCACTTACTAAATACTCATAACGCTTACCGCAGTTTAAGTCGGTTCCTGCTAAAACTGAAACCGCTGCAGCTTCTTCTTTAGAATCTACATAATTATGATAATCGTGTATATCTCTAATGGCATTACAATCTGAAACCACAAAACCTTCAAAGCCCCAGTCCTTTCTTAAAATTTTATCTAATAATAACTCACTGGCACAACACGGTTTTCCCATATATCTATTATACGCTCCCATAATAGAATAAGCTTTTCCTTCTTTTACAGTCGCTTCAAAAGCAGGTAAATAGGTGTCGTATAAATCACGTTCTGTTGTAATAGCATCAAAAAAGTGTCTTTCTGGTTCTGGACCACTATGCACCGCAAAGTGTTTTGGGGTGGCAACTAATTTTAAATAATTAGGGTCATCACCTTGCATACCTTTTACAAATTCTACCCCTATACGAGAAGTTAAGTAAGGATCTTCACCATAGGTTTCTTGCCCGCGCCCCCAACGTGGGTCACGGAAAATATTAATGTTAGGTGTCCAATAGGTTAAGCCTTCATATCTTTTAAAAGAATCATTTCTTTTTGCTTCGTGATGTTTTGCTCTAGCCTCATCTGAAATTACAGTTGCTGACCGAAAAATTAAATCGGTATCAAAAGTAGCTCCCAAACCTATAGCTTGTGGAAAAACTGTGGCTTTTCCAGCCCGTGCAACACCATGTAAACATTCGTTCCAATATTCATGTGCCGGAATTTGTAAACGAGGAATAGCTGGTGCTTTGTTCACCATTTGACCTACTTTTTCTTCCAAAGTCATTCTAGAGACTAAATCGTTCACACGTTCATCTACTGAAAGGGTATGATTTAAGTAGGGTGATTTTTCTTGAGCAATAGTATTTAGTGATACTAAAACCAACAAAATTAGTATGGATACTTTTGAAATTTTCATTATAATCTTAGTTATTTCTCTTAACTTTTATATGTAATTTACTTCAACAACCGAAATTGTATTTGCCGGAATATCTACCACTTTAGCTTGATTGTCTTTTAACCAAATATCAAATGTCCTTGGTTTGTCAGATTCGTTTTTAATGAATAGATATACATTTTTATCATCTGTCAAAGTCATGGTATCCCCATACCAAGATGCAGATGCAACGCGTTTCATTCCAGGTCGCATAAAGTGTCCAAACAATGCCATTACTGCATAGTCGGGATTATAGGTAACCGTTTTATTTTGGCGGTCTATTTTTATTAAACTGTTCTGTTTCCATCCCCAACCACTTGAAGAATCTTCATTTAAAATCATGTTCCAATAGCAAAAATTTGGTACGCCATGATTTATAAAAGCGGCTACTTCTTTAAATCTTGAATAGGCTTGGTCTACACTATTTTTACCGCCATAACAATTGCCTTCAGTATGCAAAAATTTGATTTCTGGGAAAACAGCACGCATATTTTCGACTTGTCTGGAATTCATGTATTGAACGCCAATACCATCCACAGAAGCCCTCCAATCTTTGTTGGTAACAAATTCTAAACCATCCAATCGTTTTGCCGTTCTAAAAGACCCTGCCCAAATTTCAGCTGGTGTATTATCTTTTTCAAATTGAGGTCTTAAATAATTGATAACAAACTCTCCCATTTGTTTTGGTGGCATATTACAGGACGGATATTTCGTGGAAATATCTTGTTCATTTTGAATGACAATTTTATCTACAGTAACCCCTTCTTTAGCATAAGCTTCAACGTATTTTGAAAAATATTTTGCATAGGCTTTGAAAATTTTTGGGTCGTCTTTCAATACATTCTTTTCAGGAAACTCTTCCCCTCTATCCATTAAACCAGATTCTTTCATCCAACCTGGTGGACTCCATGGAGATGCAAATAACTCCATGTCAGGATTGTACTTATATGCCATTTGAATAAAAGGAATAACACTTGTTTTTTCTCTTTCAATAGAAAACTTTTTCATTTTGAAGTCGTTTGGAACTTCGCTATAACTAAAGGCATCAATTCCAAAATCGCTTGCGCCAATTGCAGTTCTACAAACCGAGAAATTAGCACCATCTTTATCGAATAAATTTTTCATGATGTCATTTTGCTTTTCTTCATCTAAAGACATCAATGCTTCTCCTCCAATTTCATTGAAGGCACCACCAATTCCTGTTATAGTTTGAAAAGTAATATCCGGATAAATACGCACCGAGATCCCTTTACTTTCAGATGTTCCTTCTATTGCTTTTATTGGGTTAGCTTCTATTGCTTGACCTTCAATCAGCTCTACATAATATACTTTTGCACTCGTTTGCGCCGAAGCAGAAAATGTTAATAGTAAAATTGCTAGGATTAAAATGAATTTCTTCATAATTCAAATTCTCTTTACTTTTTAAATTTTGCTTTTAATACTATTGGGTAACTCTTACCGTTATTGGCTGGCATATTAATGGTTAATTTATCTGCATGCTGTTTAAACGATATTTTTTCACTATCATATAATTGTGTTAATCCTTTTAATTTTCCAGGATTTACATCACTCAATTTCCCTAATGATGGAATGACTAATTCTCCTCCTTTTGGGTTTAAAACAATAATGTAAAAATCATCTCCTTTTGTAGAATATCTTACCTCATCATGTGCATAAGGGGGTGTAGCTGTGGTACGTTGATTAAAATGTTCTCCTGTTTTCTTCTTCTTTTTGGCGTCATCTCCTGCATTTCTCACCTCTTCCTCGTGAGTATCTTCTACTTCTCCACGAACACTTTTACCATCTCCATACACTTTCCAAGGTCTTGTTCCATAAATAGCTTCACCATTAATTTTTAACCAATCTCCAACGTTGTTTACTACTTGTTTTATTTCTCCTGGAATGGTTCCATCTGGTTTTAATTCAACGCTCAACAATAAGTTTCCGTTTTTACTTACGGCGTTGATTAGCATTTCTATAACCGTAGTGGCGTTATGTGTTAAGTGACGGTCTTTTTTGTAGAACCAATCTGTAAAGGTAATTTCAGATTGCCATGAGTCTTCACGTAAAACATTACTACCACCGGATTCAACCTCGTTTACCGTCCCTTTTTCTTTTCTTTTAAGAAGCATTATCGTGTTAACAAAACCATTATCATTGTAACTATCATTGTATAATTTACGAGCCACCTCTTTACCATATTCACCATAAGAAAAATTAAACCCATCATTGTACAACAAGTCCGGTTTGTATTTGGTAACCAATTCTATATGGCGTTTTTGCCAGTTCTTTTTAATGTTTTCTATAACTTCAGGTGTTCTGTCTTCTGGCGCTGGCCCATATAAGTCTTTGGGATCTAAACCTTCCCACCATTTGCCTTTTCCGTCTGCTTTTGTTAAACGTCCATCATAAGGCACGCCCTTATATAGTCCATCTTTATCAGCACCAAAAGCTGGTTTCCACCAGTTTAAAAAACGATCATCATGACTGGTAACTCCAAATTTTAATCCTGCGTTACGCGTGGCTTTTTCAAATTCTCCAATAATATCTTTTTTAGGCCCAATAGCTACGGAGTTCCATGGATGGTAAGTTGAATTCCACAAATCGAAATGATCATGATGATTAGCTAAAGCCACAATGTATTTTGCCCCATTTTCTTTAGAAAACTCTATCAAATCTTGGGCATTAAAGTTTTCTGCTTTCCAAGAATTTATGACATCTTTAAAACCAAACTCAGATGGGTGACCATATGTTTGCAAATGGTACGGATAGGCCATTTTCCCAAAAGTTTGGCGTCCTACGTCTTGCATGTACATGTGACGTGCATACCAGCCGCCTCCTTGTTCTGGAGCAGCCTGTGGTCCCCAGTGAAACCAAATTCCAAACTTGGCATCTTGAAACCATTCAGGGCATTGGTAACCATCGGCCAATTCATCCCAAGACAATTCTTTTTCTTGCGCCGAAACTTTACTAAATACTGAAAATAGAAGTAAAAAACTTAAAATGCTAAAACGCTTCATCATGTCTCTTATTTTTTAAAATTAAATGCCTCTGGATTATCAAATAATCCAAATTCTCTTTTGTTTAACTTTGCAGTATCTCCAGCTTTTGTCATCAGTTTTTGAAGCTCCTGTTTCAATCCTTCTTTAACTATGGCAAAGGCTTCATCTTTACTTAAATCAGATAATTCCCAAGGATCCTTCTTAACATCGAACAACTGATATGTAATTGCATCATTTTTAGCACTAACAATTAGTTTATAATCGCCTTTTCTAACAGCTCTTTCCCCTCCTCCAGCTTTCACCTTTTTTGCTCTTTCCGGATTAATAAAATCTCCTGGCCATGAGTTATAGGCATACATCATACTTTCTCTAACTTGTGCTTTTTCTCCTTTAATTACAGGTGTTAAATCTTCCGTTTCAACGGACTCTGGAATAGCCAAACCAGTCAACCCACAAAGAGTTGGAAAAATATCATGCAAATACGCTAATGCATCTAGTTTTTGATTCTTTGGAATATTTGGCCCACTGAATACTAATGGCACACCAACACTGTGTTCATAAACATTTTGCTTACCTAATAAGCCATGTTGCCCCAATGCCAAACCATTATCTCCAGAAAACACAATAATCGTGTTTTCAGACTCTCCTGAGTCTTCTAAAGCTTTTAAAATTCGTCCAATTTGCGCATCTGTCGCAGTAACCATGGCGTAATATTCTGCAATTTCCTTTTGAATACGTTCTTCAGTCCTTGGCCAAGGCGCTAATCTTTCATCTCTTATTTTAAAATCTGCTATCTCGAAAGGATGCTCTGGCATAAAATTCTTTGGAATTTCAATATTTTCTGGTTGATACACGTCTAAATTTTCTTGTGGTGGTGTTCTTGGATCGTGGGGTGCAGTAAATGCTACATACATTAAAAATGGGTTATCACTTTTTTTAGTTTCCAAGAAATCTACAGCAGCATCAGCAAACAATTCGCTACTAAATTTTTCACTATTTTGATAAGGTTCAGACCAACCTGTTTCTGGTTTATAATCTTTTACTTTGGTTCCAAAATGCGTTGTCATTCCTCCTAAAAAAGCAGATTTTACATATGTAAATCCGCGTTCCACCCACGGATGTCCATTATGTTGTTTTCCTGTCGCAAATGTTGTATAACCATTAGCTTTAAAATGTTCAGGGAAGGTTATTTTATTACTTTTACCTTGGTCTTCTTTATCAAAAGCAAATTGAGCGTAAACGTTTGGTTCTAAGTTAAAATAATGACGCCCTGTCATTAACATGGCTCTACTTGGGGAGCATACCGCAGCTGTTGTTGCTCCTAAAATGTATGAATTAGTAAATGATGTTCCATTTTGTACTAGCCAGTCCATGTTGGGTGTTTTTACATTTTCTATACCAAATGCACCCACTGCATCGTGACGTTGGTCATCTGTAAAAAGAAACAGAATATTGGGTTTAGTAGCTTTAACTTTTTCTACTTTTTTATTGTTTTCTTTACAAGCACTAGCGCTTACCAATAAAAGTATTATAACGGCTATTTTTATTGTATCCTTATATCTATTCATTTTATTTTATATTTAAGCCTTTAGCGTTTAAATACCGTTGTAAATGTTTTTCGTTTAATTCATCACTATCACCATATTTCAATCTCATAGTTTCAAGATGACTATGCATTTCTTCTTTAACTGAAGCATATTCTGAATTGTCATAAACATTTTGCATTTCTGAAGGATCTTTTTCTAAATCATACAGTTCCCACTTATCAATATCATAATAGAAATGAATTAATTTATAATGATCTGTTCTTACTCCATAATGACGTTTTACATGATGTTCTGCAGGAAATTCATAATACGTATAGTAAATTGCATCTCTCCATTCACTTGCTTCACCTTTTACTAATTGTCGTAAAGATTCTCCTTGTATACTTTCATCAATTTCAACACCTGCATAATCTAAAAAAGTTGGGGCAAAATCTATATTTTGTACTAGCTCATCAACAACTGTTCCTGCTTTAATTTCTTTTGGGTATTTCATTAATATTGGAGTTCTAAACGATTCTTCATACATAAATCGTTTATCAAACCAACCATGTTCTCCTAAATAAAATCCTTGATCTGAAGTATAGACTACAATAGTATTTTCTTCTAATCCATTATCCTTTAAATAATCAAGCACCTGACCTACACCATCATCAACAGATTGAATAGTTCTTAAATAATCTTGCATATATCTGTTATACTTCCATAAGGCCAACGCTTTACCTTCTAAATTTTTAGATTTAAAATCCGTAATAATAGGATCATAATAGGCATCCCAAGCGGCTTTTTGTTCATCCGTCATTCTATCATACTTTCTTTGAAACATACCACGGTATTTGGTTTTTAATTCACCTTCTTTATCAAGCATCTTTAAATCATAAACCAAATCCATATCCTTAAAGATTCCCATCTCATGTTTAGCAGCAGCTGGTCTATCCTTATAATCATCAAAGAAATTGGCAGGAGTTGTAAATGTTTGCTCATCAAACAACTCGAAATATTTTTCTTCTGGCATCCAAGTTCTATGAGGTGCTTTCTGATGATACATTAACATAAAAGGCTTGTCTTTGTTACGTTTATTATCCAACCAATCTAAAGCAATATCTGTTGTGACGTGAGTAATGTAACCTTCGTACTGCTTTTCAACTCCATTTTCGATAAAGTCCGGTGCGTAATATTGCCCTTGTCCAGGTAATACATTTGAATAATCGAAACCTTGTGGCAATCCATCTAAATGAATTTTACCTATCAAAGCTGTTTCATATCCGTTTTTTTGAAGTGTTTTTGCAAAATTATCTTGGTCCCAATTAAAAGGTTGAATATTATCTACTTTTCCATTTATAAAACTATGCTTACCCGTTAGCATTGCAGCTCTACTTGGTGCACAAATTGAATTATTTACAAAACCTTTATTAAAAATAGCACCTTCCTTGGCTATTCTATCAATATTTGGTGTATTATTTAAGTCGTATCCATACGCACTAATAGCTTGATACGCATGATCATCACTCATTATAAAAATGATGTTTGGTATTTCGCTTTTTTGGTTTGAATTTTCTTGTTTACCTTCTTTTTTGCAACTGGTTAGCATAACACTGCAAAAAACAAGACTTAGTAGTAATATTCTATTTAAATTGAAAAATAACATACTCTAGTTTTATAAAATGGTTGTTCATATTTTTCTTAAAATATTATAGAGAAAGGTCTTTATAAATACTTCTCACTAATTTAAATTCCAACTCTTAAATTTGTATCCCCAAACGGCAAACAAAAGAATAATAGAATAACAAGGAATTAATATCCAATAGCTCTCTGTTGATGCACCAGATAATATTTCTGCATCGGTAATACCTTGAGCCACCAATTCATGCTTATTAGAATCCACAATTCTACCATATAAAGGAGGAATAATGGCACCCCCAGAAATAGACATTATTAATAATGCAGACGCCGTTTTAGTAAATTTCCCTAAACCTTCAAGAGTTAATGGCCAAATTGCTGGCCATACAAGAGCATTTGAAACTCCAAGTAAAGCTACAAATAAGACTGATGTAAACCCAGAAGTAGAAATAATGCAAATACTAAATATAATTCCTAAAGCAGCACTAATTCTTAATGCTATACCTTGCTTTAAATATTTTGGTATTAAAATCACTCCCAAACCATAGGTAATAACCATGGCTAATAAAGTAAGTGTAGTAAAAAATTTGGCTTCAGACGCTGGAAAACCTAAAGATATTCCATAAGCAATAATTGTATCACCTGCAATTACCTCTGCTCCTACGTAAACAAATAGAGCCAAAACACCAAACCATAGATGTGGGAATTGAAAAATATTAGTTTTAACTGTTTCTCCTTCTTTAATGTCTTCTGACTCTTCTGCTTCAACATGTGGTAATGGTGCCTTTCTTATTAAAACACCTAATACAAACAAAACTATAGCCATAACAACATAAGGCATAAACACACTATCGGCCATTGTATCTAAGAGTGTATTTTTTTCTTCAATAGAAACACTACCTATTTTTTCTTTAACCTCATCTATACCAGATAACAATAGTGCCCCAAATATTAAAGACCCTAAAGCCCCAGCAACTTTGTTAGCAATACCCATTATTGCAATACGCTTTGCACCACTTTCTATAGGTCCTAAAATTGTAATATAAGGATTTGCAGCTGTTTGTAGAATAGTCATTCCTAAACCTTGAATAAAAATTCCAGTTAAAAAAACCCAATACGTTCTTGCTTCAGCCGCTGGTATAAAAACCAAGGCACCAATTCCCATAATAATTAAACCTAATGACATCCCTTTTTTATATCCTATTTTATTAAGAATAAACGAAGCCGGTAAAGCCATGACCACAAATGAAATATAAGAAGCCGAAGCTACAAGGTAAGACTGTGCTTCAGTTAATTCGTTTATTGTTTTCATAAAGGGAATTAGAGCACCATTAATCCAAGTGACAAAACCGAAAACAAAGAATAATCCTGCTATTATTATTATTGCTAGTTTGTTACTGTTCCTAGAGTTTTCAGCCATAATTTTGATTGTTAAGTTAAATAAAAGTTTAAACGCCAGTTAAAAGTAAATAAAAGAGAGACGTTTTACTTTCTCTCTTTTATTAAAACAATCTTAAAACAAACTAAACTATAAATTCAATCCGAAAATAGATAACATTTTTGCCGAAGTATAATTAGTTCGACCAACAACAAATCTGAAAAGATGTTGGTTAATTATTTTTATTTATCGTAACTAATGTATGCAGAAACTAACCAATGATTGGCCTTACCTTTCTCTGCAATAGTAGCAGGAATACTTATTTTAAGCATATGGTTTCCTTTTTCCAAATTTCCCAATAAAACTTCAAAAGGTACTACTTTAGACCCTGGGCACCAGTTGGATCTTGATAAATCTGAAGATGCTAAACGTTCCTCAATTTGTTTAACACCTCTTTTTTTAGTTTCAGGAATTCTATAATAAGCAGAATCTTTTCTGAGCCAAACCCCAGAAGTTGGATTAAATCTTCTAAATGATGAGCAATCGTCTCGCCAAGGAATGGTATCTATAACAATTTTGTTATCGAAATAAACCCTGTTTTTTATTTTTATAAACTCATCGCCTCCCCTGTGTCCGCCATGTCCTGTGGTTATATAATGAAGCTTTACGTTTTTTAAGTTTTCATCTAATTTGAATTCATACTCCAAAGGACCTTCGGCAAAAAAATACGGCAAAGCTTGACCTTTACCATACTTTACGGCATTAACTAAAGGCATTACTTTTCTTTGTTTTTTAGGTCTTCCAGAATAAGTTAAACTTAAATCTATCTTGTATCCCTTTCCTGTCCATGTATCAACCCAAACACCAATATAAAATTCACCTGTGGTAATATCTTCTAAATCTGAAATATCTTGATTCCAAACCACTTCTTTTTCCCATTTTGGAATATAAACAGGCTTTAGATATTTACGTTCATTGTTACTGTAATATCCAACTCCAAAAGGGGTCATAAATCGTAATAACTCAACAGCCGGTGTATAATTTGTGGTGGGCAAAACACCTCCATGCTTTTCAGTAACAAAAGATGCTTCGGGAAACTTAGCTTTATCTTGTGTTACATCAAGAATAGATATTTGTTCTGGATTGGTAATTACGAAACATGACCCAGATTTATCCCATTTATCACCGTTAGAGCGCAATGCTAATCTTAAATTAACATCAGTTCCATTTTTAAATTTTGGTACAGTTACTTTTTTTAAAACTACACGACCACCCAATAACCTAATAACATCAGCATCTATATTGGTACTATCTGGTTTGCCATGATTTAATTTCTGATTATTGAAGATTGTTTTCGTAAATGCATTCTGGGACAGCGCAATGGAAACTGAAAACAAAAATATAATGATTAAAAAGCTTCTCATTTTTGATTTATTGTAAGTGTTGTACCTTTTACTAAATCATCGTGATTAATAAAGTAGCTTTTGTATGATTTACCGTTTAATTCGATAGAATTGATTTTACCATTAGAATTCCCCGTTTTATTAATAACAAGTTGCTTACCTTCATAATAATTGCTATCTAAATCAATGGTTATTTTATCAAACATTGGTGCCGTAATGGTATACAATGGTTCTCCAGGAGAAATTGGATAAATACCCATCATACTATATATTACCCAAGCAGACATGGTTCCTGTGTCGTCATTTCCTGGCAAACCGTCCGGGGTATTTTTAAAATACTTATTAACTAATTGTTTTACCAATTTTTGACTTCGCCACTCCTCTCCTTTAACATAATTAAATAAGAACGGATATCCTATATCCGGTTCATTAGCCATATCAAACTGATTATTATCAAATACCTTTTTAAGCTGTTTTACAAACGGTTTTTTTCCACCCATAAGTTTAATCAACCCTTTGGTATCGTGTGATACCATAAATGAATATTGCCAAGAATTACCTTCAATAAAACCAATATTCTTTGAAAAGTTAGCGCCTGCCAAAGGATCAAAAGGTTCATACCATGAACCATCCGGATTTTTTGGATGTAACAGTTTTAAATTATCATCATATAAATTCCTATAACTTAATGCCTGTTTTGAAAAGCGTTTGTAATCGTCTTTTTTACCAAGTTCTTTTGCCAAAAGTGCTATGGAATAATCTGTAATATTATATTCTTGAGTAGTAGATACCGAACCTTTATTATTGGTTGTTAAAAAACCGTTAGACCAATACTCTTTAATTCCTGGACGTAAAGGGTTATTTTCTAACTGGGTTGCACTTTTATACATAGCTTTATAAGCCTTTTCTACATCAAAATCTTTGATGCCTTTTAAATATGTATCGGTTAAAATAATGCCTGCAGGGTCACCAACCATAGTTGTAGTTTCTGTTGCATTTAATTCCCATTTAGGTAACCATCCGCTTTCATCATAAATATTCAACATACTTTTTACCATGTTGGATTGCTGCTTTGGATACAACAAAGACATCAACTGATGCAAATTCCTGTAGGTATCCCAAAAGGAAAAAACTGTAAAACGTGTACCATCTGTTTTTAAAGTCTCACGGGTCGCCATACTTGGGTATTCTCCATTGAAATCATTTAAGGTATTGGGATGGATTAATGTATGATACAAGGCTGTATAAAAAACAGTTTTATCGTCTTTACTACCGCCATCAACTTTAATTTTTGATAATAAAGAATTCCATTCTGAAGACGTGTTCTTATAAACAGTTTCAAAAGTTTGGTTTTGTGTTTCCTTTTCTAGGTTTTCCCGGGCATTTTCTATACTAATATAGGAAACCCCAACTTTAACCTCAACCTGTGTTGGTTCCTTAAAATGATATTTAAAATAACTGCCAATACTATCTCCAATAACTTCCTTTTTATAGCCTTTCATAATTCTGGTTTTACCATTATAAGGCATCCATTGGGCTTCAACACCCTTATAGGTTTTTGGTGTTCTCCAAACACCAAATTCATCGGCTGGTTTACTGAACTTAACTACAAAATATACGGGATAATTCTCTTCGGGTTTGTAATAACAAAACGACCCAACCGTACGCATACCTTCAATTTCTGTTGGAGATACTATTTTTATTGATGCCCCTTGCTCATTAGTTAAACCCAATCCTAAATTGAGTAAAATATTTGCATCCCCTTTCGGGAAGCTGTACCTGGAAATCCCCGTCCTGGTAGATGCTGTGGTTTCTACTTTAACTTTGTACTTATCTAAGGTTGTACTATAATATCCAGCCTTAGCAACTTCATTTGAATAGGTGCTACCATAATTTAAATGATTGGTTTCTAATTTTCCAGTTGTTGGCATCAATAGAATTACTCCTAAATCTGGACAACCTACACCACTTAAGTTTACATGAGAAAAACCCGTTAAAAAGGTGTTTTCATTAACATAAGGATTAGACAACCATCTACTATCTTTTTCTAAAGTGTTTTGCTTTCCAGCCACATTAAACGGGGAAACACTTGCCATACCACGAGGTGCAATGGCTCCGGGGTTAGTAGCCCCAAAATTTGATGTTCCAATAAACGGATTTACATAATCCACAATATCTTGAGTAAAACCAACATATTGAAAGGCTAAAAAACACAGTATAAAAAGTTTAAAATTCATTTAAATCTACTAAAATTAATTAATCAAAATTTCATCCATAAATAACCAAACTTCTTTAATTCCTGTTCCTTTATTAGAAAATTTAGCCTCTACTTTAACATATTTAGCCATTTGCTTCTTAAAATCAACAACAAAGTCTTTTAATTCTGGTTCAGTACGAGCTTCAAAATGCATTTCTAAATTACCAACTTCTGTAAAATTATCGCCATCTGAAGATACTAATACACTAATTTCTGTTGGATAATAGATACTATTTCTATCGTTTACCATGCTTCCAATGGTAACTTTACTAATACTTTTTTCTTCACCTAAGTCTATTGTGAATTTAGCATCTTCATTTAACCAGGCTTGCCATCTGCCATCACGGAAGTTTTTTGTTCCTCTTAATGTATTTACCAAATTAAAAGCTTCAGTTCCTTTATATCTCTCATGGTATTTAGTTTCATAGTTCACCTTATTTGCTACACCATCATGAAATGTAATAGCTTCTGAAAATACAATTCCTGTTGGATTATCATTTTCAAATAAACTTGCCTTAATCGTTGTTGTTTTATTAACTACAATAGGTTCTGTAAATTTAATAGCCTCTGAATTTATATTGCCATCATCTAAAACATATCTTATATCTGAAACTGGAAATTCATTGCTCAAGGATAATGCCACAGATTTACTTTCAATATCTGCTTCAACCTCAGAAGTGATAATAAAAGCACTCTTAGCATAATTAATATCTAAATATTCATATCGGTTCATGATACTTTTTAAACGTCCTGAAAACTCATCCCAATCTTTTGCATCCTTAGGACTCCAAAGTGCTTCACTTAATGCCGTAAGTCTAGGAAAAATCATGTATTGCGAATGTTCTTCGGTTGGAATATGCTCTGCCCAAACATTGGCTTGCCCACCTAAAACGTGCTTTTCCTCCTCTTTGGCTAACACTTCAACAATAGGTTCGAATTGATAAACTTTACTTACCGTTGTAACTGGTCCAGCGGCTTGTGGTTCGAGCTCTGGTGGACCTTGGTAATAATCAAAATAACAATATCCAACGGGCGACATAATAGCATCATTGCCATGTTTTGCGGCTTCAATACCACCTCTTACACCACGCCAACTCATAACCGTGGCATCTGGTGCTAATCCGCCTTCTAGAATCTCATCCCAGCCAATCAATTTTTTACCTTTAGAATTGATAAATTTCTCCATTCGCTTAATAAAGTAACTCTGTAATTCTTCAACATTTTCGAGACCTTCTTGTTTGATTCGTTTTTTACAAAATGGGCAAGTTTCCCAATTGGTTTTAGTAGCCTCATCTCCTCCAATATGAATATACTTTGAAGGAAATATTTCCATAACTTCTAATAACACATTCTCTAAAAACTCGAACGTACTTTCTTTTCCTGCGCAGTAAATATCGGTTATTGGCCACAATGCCCCAGAAGGTATCGCAATGGAGTTTCCATGACATGACAATTCTGGATATGCAGCAATGGCACTAGAAACATGGGCAGGCATTTCTATTTCTGGAACAACTTCAACGCCTTTTAAGGCTGCATACGCTACAATTTCCTTTAATTCATTTTGCGTTAAAAACCCACCATAAGTTCCTTTTTCATTGGGGTCATTATCTTTTCTGGAGTTCCAAGGCAAATGTTCCTGGTCTACCCTCCACGAGCCAACTTCGGTTAATTTTGGATACTTTTTTATCTCTATTCTCCAACCTTGATCATCAACTAAATGCAGGTGCAAAATATTAAGCTTATGCAAAGCCAACATATCTATAGTTTCTAAAATATAATCCTTATCAAAGAAGTGTCTTGATAAATCTAACATAAGACCACGCCATTTAAAACGAGGACCATCTTTAATTTGAACATTAGGAATTTCCCAATCTACATCTGCAATTGTTTTACTTTCTATTTCAATGGGCAATAACTGTCTTAAACTTTGAACAGCGTATAAAAATCCTGATGCATCAGAAGCCTTTATGTCTACATGGCTAACACTTGATTCAATTGTATAAGTTTCAGATTCTAAGCTTTCATCTTTGGTCAACTTAACATAATTTGAATCTGGTGACACCGCTTTAATATTTAAATTCCAACCAGCGGCCTCTTTAAATTTATCTATTAATAACTGAACAGCAGTCTTTTGAGTCTCGACTGCAGCAATAAATACCGTATTCTCATCAAACTGAAATACACCTTCCGTAATTTTTATGCTTTCAACTTTTGGTATAATATTAATATCTGATTCTGTGTAAACTTTTGACGATTTTGATTGGCATGCACTTAATACAATTGAAAGTATAAATAAGAAAAGTTGAAGTCTTTTGGTCATAACTATAAATTATTTATTCTTCATTTTAAATGCCGATTTTTCCATACGATTACCATTAATTTCATCACAAACGGCATAATTAAAACCAGGTCTTAAGCTATACCCTCCATATTCACCTTGTTTATTTATGGCAATAAAACCGACTTGTAAATAAGTTAAGTCTTTATGATTACTATGTTTTTTATAAATACGCTCTACAATTTCTTTACAAGCTTCAGTTGGTGATTTTCCTTGGCGCATTAACTCCACAACCATGGCACTACCCGCTGTCCTTATCACTGCTTCACCCAAACCAGTTGCCGCAGCTGCACCAACGTCGTTATCTAAAAACAAACCAGCACCAATAATTGGTGAATCACCTACTCGCCCGTGCATTTTCCAAGCCGCTCCGCTTGTTGTACAACCTCCTGTTAAATTACCTTCTGCATCAATAACCAACATACTTATAGTGTCGTGATTTTCTATATTTATAACTGGCTGATATTTTGATTTTTCTAACCAGTTTTTCCAAGCTTTTTCAGATTCATCTGTCAACAAATTTTCTTCTTTAAAACCTTCAGATAAAGCAAACTGTTTAGCGCCTTCACCAACCATCATAACATGAGGTGTATTATCTAACACCTTTTTTGCTACCGCAATAGGGTGCTTTATGCCTTGTAAAAATGATACCGAACCGCAATCACTATTGCTATCCATAATACAGGCGTCTAATGTAACCTTACCCTCTCTATCGGGTAAACCACCATAACCAACGCTTCTTACTTTGGGGTCTGCTTCTGGAATACCTACCCCAGCAACAATAGCATCTAAAGGATTTACTCCAGTTTGTAATTGTCTCCAAGTTTCTTCATTGGCGGCCAAACCATGATTCCATGTTGAAATGATTAATGGTTTATTTTGAGGAATTGTTTCTCCATTAGCTTTCTTTGTGTCTTTTTCAGAAGAGTTAATACAGCTAAATACTGTACTTACACCAAAAGTACCAATAGCTGCTTTTTTTATAAAACCTCTTCTCCCAGACATTATTCTTTAGAATTCTTGATTACTTCAAATTGTTCTTCTGTTAAAGTGTAATCGTCAAAAAACGCCACTCCTTTTGCTCCATTATCCCTAGCTTCTTTAATGGCTACTTTTAAATCTTCAGGGGTTAATTTTGGGGTGTATAAACCAGTGTGCAATTCTACAGGTTTATCACCTAAATCTTCAATTCCTTGTGCTGTGGCATAACCAATCCAATCTAATTCCTCGTTATAAAAGTTATAATAAATCATTGGCAATACCATGTCAATATTCCATTTATCCCAACGTTGACGCACCATATGGTCTGCCATTTCTGGATAAGGGAAAACAGCTGCACTTAATTTTTTATCGTGGTTATGAACAATCTCATAAGCATCATTTACCAATGAACGTATTTCGTTTAAACGGAAATTCTTCCACTCCATATCTATAGCAGGGTTTTCCATTTTTCTTGGGTCTTTATGATGAAGAGCTATAAACTTATTAACGCTAGCATCTGAATAATCGAAATCGAAATCTGGCAACTCTTCTTCTTGTTTCAAATCATATTTAGGCAATAAGCCTATTGGTAAAAACACATCCGGATAACGAATATAGTCTAGGTGTACACTGGTTACACCTTCAACCTTTGCTAATCCTTCAACTAAACTTAAAATATGCTTTTTTGCTTCTGGATGACTTGGCGACAACCATTGGTAATAGCCAACATAAGGACGTTCTTCCTTTTTAAAGCAAGTTTTACCGCTTCTACTTACCATGTACCATTCTGGGTGTTTTAATGCTGTTGTATCTCCAGGTCTGTTAGTTGTAAACATCCACGCATGTACTTCTAAACCTTCGTTTTTTGCTAATGGAGTTAAACGATTAAGTAATATTGGGTCTGCCCCAGTGTTTAATAAAACAGCATCGAAACCATTATTTTTTAACTTCTGAAAATGTTCTGTGTATGCTGAATCAGATTTTTTATTGCCAACCGTCATCCAACTCCAATATTTAAATTTTGAAGTTACATCTTCTGAAGCATTCTCTACTACTTCTTCAACCTGTTTAATTTTACCATTACATGCTATTACTAAGCTTAAAAAAACAATACTCACTATTACTTTTAAGAATCTCATTTGTTATTATTTTTCAATGTATTTACTATCCTCTTTAATAATCATTTGTTTACCAGAGAAAGGACTTTTAACAATTATATTCCAACCTTGGCTGTGGTTTTCAAGAGTTGGTTCAATAATTTTATTTTCAATTTTAAGGGGTTCAATTTTTAAACTATCAATTGCTGTTGCCCATTTCTCATTTTTATCAAAATAGTTCTTTTGAGCTCTATAATACTCAAATAATTTCCATTTTATTTTTTCATCATTTGGAATAACAAAATCCTCTTGTTCACCAACTTCCTTAGATGAGAAATACACATAGCCCCATTTTTCAGGTTCGTGCATATTTATTACACCTTGAGGTGACCATACCCAATTATACTCATGAAGTAGTTTTCCTTTATCGTCTTTTTTGAGTTCATATTTACCATCAGTAAACTGGAAATCCCAATTTACCCTAGAAAAATTAACCCGCCAAAAGGCATCTATGGGGACATTTTTATGAAAATAACCTTTTTTGTAGGCTTTCCAAGGAATGGCTATTTCTAATACCCAGCCCTTATCAATATCATTAGGATTATTAATAGTTCCATTAATTTTAACTGCAGATTTTAAATCTGTGATATCCCAATCGTTTAATACTACGTTATTACTTCTGTATGGCTTGCTAACAAACAAATCCCACACTGTATTAAGTGCATTTATTTCTAATTCATAATAGTTGTGAGAATCTCCATCAGGATCAATAAAGACTTCAAAATCGTTATTATGAAAAATAATTGTATCTCTTTTAACTAAATGCCCCCAAACATGTGGTTCTTCAAGTTTAGCTAAAATGTAGAAATAAGTATCATCCCAAAGCATTTTCACTTGTGTTTTATACTTTGGTATTTTAACACCTTGGATATCTATAAAAGGATTTGACCACTCTATTTTTTCCCAAGAGGTTTCAGTTTCTTCTCCATCAACTTTAATAGTTTCTGAAGTTTTATAGGCTATATATTGTCTAGGTTCCTGTGGAGAATTAGTTTGTGCACATGCATTTAGAACAACAAACAAAAACAAAATATATGCAATTCTAAAATCCATACTTAAACCTATAAACTATTATTTTTTGTAAACGCTAATACTTCACTTAATTTGCCAAATGCCAAAGCAACAACCGTATCGGCTGCACCATAATACACGGCTAATTTATCCTCTACGGCGTCATGTAATGCCGCACAGGGAAACACTACATTAGGTACATCACCCATTTGCTCATAATCTACAGCGGGCCCTAATAAATAAGGTTGCGTTCTATATTTCACTTTTTCGGGTTCGTTTTCATCTAAAATAGCAGCACCCATAGCATATCTAAATCCGTTACACGTATTTATAACGCCATGATATAACATTAACCAACCTTCTTTAGTAAGAATAGGGATTGGCCCTGCTCCAATTTTTGTGCATTGCCACGCGCTATCTTCAAAGTTAGCAGCTTTCATGACACAACGGTGTTCGCCCCAGTATTTCATATCTGGACTATAACTTATATATATATCACCAAAAGGAGTGTGCCCATTATCACTTGGGCGACTTAACATGGCATATTTACCATTGATTTTCTGTGGAAATAAAACGCCGTTTCTATTGAATGGTAAAAAGGCATTTTCACATTGAAAGAACTCTTTAAAATCGAAAGTATAACCTATTCCAATAGTTGGCCCATGATAGCCGTTGCACCAAGTAATCCAATATCTGTCATCAATAAAAACAACACGAGGGTCATATTTATAGTCAGAGTGAATCATTTTTGTATTTCCTGCTTGAAACTCAATAGGATTATGATTAATATTCCAATTGATTCCATCCTCACTAAAACCAGCAAAAATATTCATTTGAACCGCTTTATTATCGCACCTAAAAACTCCTGCATAACCAGTTTTAAAAGGTACTACGGCACTGTTAAAAATACTATTTGATGTTGGTATATCATAGCGATTTATAATAGGGTTTTCACTATAACGCCACATAACATCGTTACATCCACTTGGTTTGTCTTGCCAAGGTATAGCTTTCTTCATCATTATTTTAATTAATTTAATTTGGGAGCTTTCTAACTTTATCTAACCATGTCTTTTTTAATATTGCAGATGTTACAATAAACACAGCTAAAGTTACTAATGTTTTTGGGTAATCTCTAATCATAAAATATATTGGTAATAATATCATACTAGACTGCCACACAATACCAATTGCACAGTTTAACATATCCATCCAAAAACCTTTATTTTTCTCAATAGAAGTATTTTCAATTTTTAATTCCCTATAAACTGGGTTCCACCACCCCCAAGGTCTTACGTTATGGTAAAACTCTTTTAAAGTTTTCATGTTAGTTGCTGGGGTTAAAAGCGTACCTAGAAAGGACCCCATAAGAGAAACTGAAAATATAATTGGGAATATGTAAATAGCTGGAACATGGGCTAATTCATACAGCCATGAACCTATTTCGAAATTAGCCTTGTTTTGATCTAACAAAAACTGTAATGTAGCTATAATCAACCCTGAAGTCATTCCCCAGAAATAGCCCCAACCGTTAAAACGCCACCATATCCATTTTAAAAAGTTTGAAGCAACATAACCGCCATAAAGTGCACTTGTAATCCATAGTGTAATGGAATTAATAGACTCTGCAAAAAAGCCCATTATAACACCCAAAATTACAATAGCAAATGAAGCTAAATGACTTGCTTTTATATAGTGTTTTGGTTCTGCTTTTGTTTTAAAATATTTTTTATAAATATCATTGACAATATACGCTGGACCAGAGTTTACAAACGCTGAAAATGTGGACATAAACGCGGCTAACAATCCAGCAAGCAATAATCCCTTTATACCTACAGGCACATGGTTATTAATAACATTTGGTAAAATAATTTCTAAATCTCCCAAACCTAAATCTGGTGATGCTGCCAAACTAGGACCAAGAAAAACTAAAGCAATAACTACTATGCCCCCAATAAGTAAATACCTTGGTATAAACAGAATTAAATTAGTAAAACCACTCATGAATGCCGCTTCTTTAACCGATCTGGTAGATAAAATACGCTGCATATCATAACTTGGAGTAGGACCAGCCACACTTGCAAAAAAACCTTTAAACAAGCACATACCTATAAAAGCACCAAACATTTTATAGCCTTGTGTATCCACAAGATTATTAAAGGCTTCAAACTTCCCTGTCCATGACCCTTCTAATGTATTGCCAAAGAAAATAGTGGCCCATTCTGTTGATATGGTATTGTTTATTTCAATATCAGATACAGCTATAAAAGCGTAAACTGCAATTAAAACACCAGCTATTACCATGATTACATATTGCAGCACTTCAGTAGCTACAACAGAAAACATACCTCCTTTAATAGTATAAATTGTGGTTAAAAATATAATAAGCAAAGCATAGCTCTGACTGGAGGT
The DNA here is from genome assembly GCF_045277075.1 of Seonamhaeicola sp. MEBiC01930. GTDB lineage: Bacteria > Bacteroidota > Bacteroidia > Flavobacteriales > Flavobacteriaceae > Seonamhaeicola. The sequence goes on from NZ_CP104270.1 coordinate 3,270,132, forward strand.
TAGTAAAACTGTATCGTTAATAACTAAGGTTGCATCCCAAGGTAAAATAATGGTCATGAATTTACCAACACCTTCAAAGAAATAGGCAATAAAACCTACAGAAGCTACTATTGCAAATACAGCAACTATTAAGTGTGAAGCTCTACCTGCGCTATCATCTCCAAAACGGGTTAATATCCATTCTGACCCAGTCATTATATTTGAGCGACGAATCCAAATAGCCAAAAAAACCATTATGAATACCTGATTCCAAATAGGCCACATCCACATAAACATAAAGCTTTTAGCTCCATAAAGAAACAAAAGGCCAACCATCCACGCTGTTCCGGAAACATCAAACATTCCAGAACCATTACTCAAGCCTAAATAATACCATTTTATGCTCTTACCTCCTAAGAAGTAAGAATTTAGTCCTTTTGATGCGCGTTTAGATACCCAAATACCAACACCTAGTGTTAACACTATATAAAGTACTATTATTAAAACATCAATAATATCCATTAATGCCTAGTTTTATTAGTTCCCCAGTTTTCATTTGGCTTGGCTCCCATAATAAAATGAAGTACTCCTCCATTCAATATTGTTTCATGCGAAATTGAAGTACTGTTAAATGGTTTGCCATTTAAAGTAGCAGATTGTATATATATGTTTTTGTTTGAAACATCCTCGGCCTCAATAACAAATGATTCAACCTCAGAAATTTTAAAAACAGACTTTTCAAAAATTGGGCTTCCAATTTCGTATTCCGCAGAAGCCGGATTCATTGGGTAAAGTCCCATTGAACTTAACACATACCAAGCACTCATTTGCCCACAATCTTCATTACCACTTAATCCATTTGGTGTGGTATTGTATTGCGAATCTAAAATATGTCTTGACCAATATTGTGTTTTCCAAGGTTTACCTGCATGATTAAACATAAATGCGATGTGATGACTGGGTTCATTTCCATGTGCATATTGCCCAATTAAACCGGAAATATCTGCAGACACATTGCTACCTGTAATTTCTGAACTTTCAGTAAATAATCGCTCTAATCTTTTTGTAAACACCTCATTCCCTCCATGTAAAATGGCTAAATCTTCAACAGCATGCGGTGTAAACCAACTATGCTGCCACGCATTACCTTCGGTATAATCGGTATGTTCTCTATGGTTTGAATATTTTGGATCAAAAGGTTCATGCCATGATTTACCATCTTCATATTTACCTCGCATAAAACCAGTTTTAACATCAAATAAATGTTGATATGCTTTAGAACGATTTAGAAAGAATTCATAATCATCATTTTTATTTAAAACTTTTGCCATTTGTGCAATACACCAATCATCATAAGCATACTCTAAGGTTATGGTTACCGATTCATCTAATAAGTTATATGGAACATAGCCGTGTTTTTTATAATGATTTAACCCTCGCTCATCTTGCATCATTGTAGTTTTCATAGCTTCATAAGCTTTTTCAACATCAAAACCTTTAATACCTTTTAGGTAAGCTTCTACAATTACTGGGATTGAATGATACCCTGTCATGGTATTGGTTTCGTTGGCGTAAAGTGTCCAAACAGGAAGTATGTTTTTAGTTTCATAATAAACTAACATAGAGTTTATTATATCTGAAACTTTATTTGGAGCAACCAGAGTAAGTAAAGGATGTTCTGCTCTAAATGTATCCCATAATGATAATGTAGAATAGGCAGTGTAGCCTTCAGCGGTTACTATACTATCGTTCTCCTTTCTAAATTGTCCGTTTTTATCACTGTAAGTTACTGGTGCCACTTGAGCATGGTACATAGCAGTATAAAAAATGGCCTTTAAGGAATCTACCTGAGTCTCAATAGTAATTTTAGATAAAGCTTCTTCCCAAGTTTCATTAGCTTGTTTTTTTACGGTTTCAAAAGCAAATTCTTCCTCTATATTGTGCTTAGCGTTTTCAATACTAACAGATGACAAGGCAACCTTTACAAGCAATTCATTATTATCATCCTTCTTAAAATATAATTGAGAAGCGGTTTTAATACCTTCTACAGCAGGCTTTTCAGTTATATTATTATCAACCACAAAATTATATCCAGTAATTGGTTTAGAAAACTTTGCCACAAAAAACACTTTCTGATTTTTTGCCCAACCTGTGCTGTATCTGTAGCCACTTAAAGTATACTCGTCTTCTAAATTAAGGGCTGTTTTCAATGGTTTATCCCAATTTATTCCGAAACCTAAATCTACCACTACAGATTGCTCATCTTCTTCTTTAAATGTATATTTATGATAGGCTGTTCTTAATGAAGAAGTCAATTCTACATTAATATTATGATCTTCTAGATAAACTTGATAATAACCCGGTTTGGCAGTTTCATTTTCATGTGAATACTTTGATTTATACTTTAGAGAATCTCTAGATTTTGGTGTAATTGATATATCAACCTCCTTATTTATAGGCATAATAATAATATCTGCTAAATCACCAATTCCTGTTCCACTTAAACTTAAATGACTGAATCCAACCGCTATTGAATCAGAATAGTGATATCCAGAGCACCAATCCCAACTACTAACACCATTTACTGGACTAACCTGAAGCATACCAAAAGGCACTGTAGCACCAGGATAAGTATGACCATGTCCACCTGTACCAATAAAAGGATTTACATGACCTGTTAATGATTCAAATGTTTTTTTTTCTTTCTTAACATTTTTGCTACAACTAGAAACAAAAATCACTAATAAAAAAAGCAGGGTAATGTTCTTCATAAACAACTTTAGTGTTAACTAATTTAAAAATTCATAAATTTAGCAAGTTTTGAAAGTAATTTAGACAGACGACATCTTAACGTAGCTAAACATCAAAAAAATCTTAAATTTTTCATAAAAATGGATTTCAAATCTAATCGCCTTTATAGAATATCTTTAAAGCATCATATCATTTTTTGGCTTATTTATTTTGTCATTACTGTTATTCGGTGGGGAGGAAATCATGGAGACTACCTATATTCATTAAAGACTACTTTAATGGGGTTTCCAATTCATATGTTTTTAGTTTATTTAAATATATATGTATTAATGCCCCAGTTTGCTTTTAAGAAAAAATACATCACCTATATAATTTTAATACTCTCGATCATATTAATTATGGTTGTAGCTAAATTTAATTTAACATACTACTTAGTTAGTACCAATGTTTGGCCAGAAGGAAGAGAAATAGACACCATTACTTTTGGTTATATTATTGATATGATGATTGGAGAAATTTATGTTATTACATTTGTGACAGCCATTAAAATTACTTCTGATTTTTTAAAAGAACATCAACGAGTTGCAAATCTTGAAAAGGCACAATTAGAAACAGAGTTATTATTTTTAAAAACACAAGTGTCTCCGCACTTCTTCTTTAACACGCTAAACAACATTTATTCCTTGGCAGTAGAAAAATCAAAGAAAACTCCAAAGATTATTTTAAAATTATCCGAATTAATGAGGTACTTGCTGTATGAAACCAAAAGCAAAAGGCAATCTTTAGAAAACGAAATTCTATGTATTCAAAATTATTTAGATTTAGAACGGGTAAGACATAGTGATGAATTAGAAATAGATATGTCTATATCAGGAGATATTCAAGGAAAGAAAATAGCTCCCATTTTATTGTTATCATTTATTGAAAATGCTTTTAAACATGGTGTACATAAAAATATTGGAGAAATAAAAATCACTATAGATTTTGTCATTAAAAAAGACTTTCTATATTTCACAATAATTAACCCTATGCCTAAATACTCTGAAACTATAGAGCCTATCAACAATCAATCTAGCGGGATTGGTTTAGAAAATGTTAAAAAAAGGCTTAAATTGGGTTATGAAGATGATGATTATAAATTAATTATTAGAAACAAAGACGATAATTTTATTGTAAAACTTAAAATAAAAGTATAAAGTATAATGAATGTAAAATGTTTAATAATTGATGATGAACCCTTAGCAATTAAGGTCATAAAAAACTATTTAGACCAAATAGATGATTTTGAAATTACCGAAACATTCAATAATGCTGTAGATGGTTTGAATTATTTAAAAAATCAAAATGTTGATGTAATATTTTTAGACATTAATATGCCCGTATTAGATGGTATAAATTTCATTAAAAGCTTAGAAAACCCACCACTTATCATTGTTACAAGTGCTTATGACGAATTTGCACTTGAAACTTATGAATTAGATGTTTTAGATTATTTAATTAAACCAATTGAGTTTCCGCGATTCATGAAGTCTATAAATAAGATAAATCGGAGACTTGAAAATAATAAAAAACTATACGAAGGCACTAAAGATCGTCCTTATATTTTTATTAAGATTGATAAAAAGAAAATGAAAAAGATTTTTTTAGATGAAATCTTAACTGCAGAGTCTTTAAAAGATTATTTAAAAATAAGCACTTTATCAGGAAAATTCATTATTCACAGCACACTATCAGATTTCACTAACCTTTTACCAAGTAATGAATTTATCAGAATTCACAGGTCTTATACTGTTGCAATTAATAAGATTGATGCGGTTGAAGGTAATAGTGTAGAAATAGAAGGGCTTAGGTATGTAATAGGAAGATCTTATATAGATGAGGTAAAACAAAAAATATTAAACTCCTCTATATAAGAATCAACTCTATTCCTACTATTAATCTAAATTTAATAATGATACCTTTTAAAGGCTTCTATGGCCTCATAATCAGCTAAACCAAGATTATTATATTTTTTAGCGGTCAATCTGTTTCTATCTTCAGCACGAACCCAAAATTCCCTACTATCATCTCCTTGAAACATTACGCCATCTTTTTGGGATTGATGACAAAAAATAGCATGTCTTTTTTTCAATACTTGATCTGGACTCATAGGAACAGCCATATCAATTTCATAAAGTTCCCATTCATGCCATGCTCCTCGGTATAACCAAACCCAACAATCATCCATATATTTATGTTGTTCATGATGCTTAAGTACTTCTAAAGCAGCAAATAGAGCATCCAAACAAACCTTATGCGTACCATGGGGATCGGCTAAATCTCCAGCAGCAAAAATTTGGTGCGGTTTAACTTTCTCTATTATACTACACATAATATTAATATCTGGTTCTGAAAGATTACTCTTTTTAATAGTTCCAGTTTCATAAAAAGGTAAATCCAAAAAGTGAACGTTTTCATCTTTTAAACCTAAATAGCGTGTGGCAGCTAGCGATTCACTTCTTCTAATAGATCCTTTTAATTTACGAACCTCAATCGAATCAACTTCATTACCCGATTTAGCCTTAAGGTTATCTATGATAACATTTGATTCTTTTGAGTTCATCACTTTTGAAACTTCAGCAAATTTTAATGCTTCCACATCTGAAACTGCTATATTCCCTGAGGTTTGATAAGCCACATGAACATCATGTCCTTGTTGAATCAATCTATCAAAAGTACCTCCCATAGAAATAACATCATCATCGGGATGTGGACTAAAAATTATAACTCTCTTTTTTTCTGGATCGGATCTTTCAGGACGATATGTGTCATCGGCATCTGGTTTACCTCCAGGCCAACCTGTAATAGTATGCTGCATTTTATTAAACATTTTTATGTTTAAATCATATGCAGTTCCTTCTAATGACAATAAATCTGACATTCCATTATCATTGTAATCCTTATCAGTTAATTTTAAAAAAGGTTTTTTGGTCAGTTCACTTAACCAAACAACGGCCTTAAGTTTAAGAGCTTCAGTCCAATCACATGCCTCTACTAACCAAGGGGTTTTAATTCTTGTAAGTTCAGATGAGGCATCAACATCTAAAACAAAAGTTGTATTATCATGGTCTTGTAAATATGTTGCGGGAACTTGTGATGATATATTTCCTTCAATAGTTTCTTTGAGAATACTTGCTTTACTTATACCCCATCCCATTAAAACAATTCTCTTTGCACTTCTCACCGTTCCTACCCCCATTGTTATTGCCTTTCTTGGAACATTATCAATTCCTAAAAATGAAGGTGCAGCATCAACTCGAGTTATATGATCTAAAGTAATACTTCTTGTACCTGAATTCAAATGGGAACCAGGTTCATTAAATCCAATATGACCTGTTCTTCCAATACCCAGCAATTGAAAATCTAAGCCACCATACGATTTAATTTTTGCCTCATAATCTATACAATATTGATATAAATCTTTATTGCTTACTGTTCCATTTGGAATATTAATATGTTCTGGAAGAATATCTACATGATTAAAAAGATGTTCATGCATAAAATAATGGTAACTTTGAATATTCTCTTTCTTCATCGGATAATATTCATCTAAATTAAATGTAACCACATTTTTAAAGCTTAAACCATCTTCCCTATGCATTCTTACCAATTCTTCATAAACCTTAATAGGAGACGATCCCGTTGCCAAACCTAAAATACAGTGTTTTTTTTCGGATTGCTTCCTCTTTATTAATTCTCCAATCTCTTGAGCTACAATAATTGAAGCTTTATCTGATGAATCAAAAATCACATTATGGATTTTTTCAAAACGAGTTTCTTCAAATTTACCTGGTTCTGAAAATTGTATAAGTTTGGTACTCATTTAAATGGTCTTTAAAATTTATTATGCTAAAATTAGATATTACGCATCCCTAGTCGCTAAATTTTCGACAAACAACTTCTGCTCTTAGATAAAAGATATTATTAGTTAAAATGAAATATTTAAAAACTTTATTCTGTAAAAAAACAATCAATAAATAAGGGGTTTAAGACAAGAATAGCTTGAGAAAAAAGATTTTTTTATTTATCGAAGAGCAGAAGTTGTTCGTCGAAATTTTTAATTTTTAAGAATAAGAAATATTTAAGTTTAATTAATTATTTTGAAAACATTAACAAATACTGCTTAATAAATAACAAAATATTAACTCAAATAATAATATATGATATAAATAAACTATTCTAAACTTAACAATTGTATTAACCTAAAGATAATAAACTAAGATCTTTAATTATTAATTAACTAATTAATTCGCATTTTATGAAAATTAAACTAAAACTAGCCTTTTTATCCATAAAAAGAAGGCATATAGTTCTCATCTCGAGAGCATTTGTTTTTCTATGTTTTACCACAACTTTTGGTTTATCACCAAATGCAAACATTACTATAGACAACATTACTAATAATTTACAACAAGAAATTAATGGTACTGTAAATGATGCCAACGGCATGCCATTAGCTGGTGCAACTGTTCTTGAAAAAGACACTACAAATGGAGCGCAAACAGACTTTGATGGGAATTTCACATTAAAATTAACATCCTCTAACCCAACTTTAATAGTTTCTTATTTAGGTTATCTTACTAAGGAAATAGCAATTGGTAACCAAACTAGTATAACTATTACCCTTGAGGAAGATGTTTCTCAATTAGAAGAAGTTGTAGTAGTAGGATATGGTACACAGAAAAAAGTAAACTTAACTGCTGCTGTATCTCAAATAGGGACTGAAGTTTTTGAAAACCGCCCTACAGCAAATGCATACAGATCATTACAAGGTTCTGTACCTGGTTTAGTTATTTCAAATTCTTCTTCTGGTGGAGAGCCAGGAGCTGGTTCAAATATTAATATTCGTGGTTTTATTACCAGTACATCTGAAAATGGGACTGTAGGTTCTATTGCAAATGCTGGTCCATTAGTATTAGTTGATGGTATAGAAATGGATTTAAATGATATTGACCCTGAAGATATAGAATCTGTATCTGTATTAAAAGATGCTGCTGCGGCATCAATTTATGGATCTCGTGCTGCTGGAGGAGCTGTATTAGTAACCACAAAAAGCGGTAAGAACTCAGATGGAAAAGTAAAAGTTACTTATAGCAATAATTTTTCATTTTCAAAACCAACTAAATGGCCAAAAAGTGCAAATGCTTTAGACTTTGCTTATACAGTTAATGATGCGCGTACTAATAATTTTCAAGGGATATGGCATACTGAAGAAGAATTGGGTTATATAGCAGCAAATTTAGCTAACCCAGGAAGTGCTCCAACTATAGTTGCAAATAATGCTGGAACAAATTGGGATTATGGTACTATTGGAATTCAAGGTACTGCTGCTACAAATTGGGATGAGATTATTTTAAAGGATTGGGCTGAAAGACGCAAACATAATTTAAGTTTAAGCGGAGGAAATGAAACAACCAATTATTATATATCTGCCGGTGCTTATGATGAAGGAGGTTTATTAGCTGTTGGAGATGAATCGTTTCAGCGTTATAATTTAGATGCTAAAATTGGTACAAAAGCTAATGATTGGTTAACCTTAGAATTATTAACAAAATTTAGAAAAAGTTATACTGATTTTCCTATTGAACCTAACACCAACACCTTGCAGTGGGTCAAAACTAGAATTTTTGATTTAATTACTAAAATAAAACCTACACTCCCTCAATATGACCCAATTTACGGTGAGGAATTAATCCAACACTCGTATTATCCATTTTGGAAGTATCAAAGAGCAAAAACAGAAAATAATCAACTTGTAATTATTCCTAAGATTATTATTGAGCCTATAAAAGATTTAGTCTTAACTGCTCAGTTTAATTACAAAAAAGATGACAATCTTCAAGAAAGAATAATTCTTGCAAATCAAGTTATAAGACCTGAGGGTCTTGTAGACAGAATTGCTCAAGAAAACACATCATACAGACCAACGTTTATTACTCGTGAATATTTTTCTCCTAATATTTATGCATCTTTTGACAAATCACTTGGTAATCACAACATAAACGCTACTGTTGGGTATCAAAGTGAGTTAAATCAATTTCATTCATTGGCAGCAAATACAGATTACCTAATTACAAATAATGTAATATCTTTAAACTCATCATTAGATGATGACCAACTTGTAGGAGAAACCATTTCACATTGGGCCATGCAGAGTGTTTTTAGTAGGTTTAGGTACAATTATAAAGAAAAATATCTGTTAGAGTTTAGCTACCGTAGAGATGGATCTTCAAGGTTTGCTCCAGATGATAGATGGGCAGGTTTTCCTAGTTATTCTGCTGGATACAATGTGGCAAAAGAAGATTTTTGGCCTTTTGAAGCTATTAATACGTTTAAATTAAGAGGATCTTATGGTACTTTAGGTAATCAGAATGTTCAAAATTATTTATACTTGTCATTAATTAATACAGGGGGTATAACTAGTTCATTATTTGATGGATCAAGAGAAACATTTTCGCAAACCCCAGGTCTGGAGTCTGAAAGTTTAACATGGGAACGTGTAAAGACTACAGATATAGGTTTTGATTTAGGTGCTTTTAATAATAAACTTAATTTAGGCTTCTCTTGGTATCGAACTGATATTGAAGATATGGCTGCCCAGGGATTAGACCTACCGACTCAATTAGGAACAACTTCTCCACAAACAAATATTGGAACATCTAGAGTTCAAGGTTGGGAAGTAGAAGCTAGTTGGAGACAAAAACTTGGTGATTTTGGTTATAATATTAGAGCTGTTTTAAGTGATTATAAAAGAACTATTGTTGAATATCCAAATGACGAATTATCATTAGCTCAGCCATATTACCCTGGGCAAGATTTAGGCGAAATTTGGGGTTACCAAACAGATGGATTATTTCAAACCAATGAAGAGGCTACTGAATATACAACAGCTGTAGATCAATCATTTATTAATGGGTTTGCCTATGTAGCAGGAGATTTAAAATATGTTGACCTTAATGGGAATGGAGAAATAGATAGAGGTACAAATGTTGTTGGTGACACAGGCGATTATCAAGTAATTGGTAACTCCACACCACGTTATCAATATTCAGTAAATCTTGGTTTAACATTTAGAAATTGGGATTTAAATGCCTTTATACAAGGTGTAGGTAAAAGAGATGTTTCTTTAGCCAACCTACAAGGTTTTAGAGGGCCTTCAAATGGTCCATTCCACTTCTTTGTTTGGGAAGGTCATTTAGATTATTTTAGGCCTGAAGATACCACTAACCCACTAGGGCCCAATTTAGATGCTTATTTTCCAAATCCTTATATGAATGGAGGGGGCAGAACTAATAAAAATTACAGACAGAATACCACCCATTTTTTACAAAGTGGTGCTTATATGAGGTTAAAAAGTTTACAAATAGGTTATACCATTCCTAAAGAAGTAACCAGTAAATACGGTATTAACAATTTTAGAATATTTGCAACTGGAGAAAACCTATTCACTAAAACAGATTTAATGTTTTATGACCCAGAAGCTTTATTAGGCATTGGTAATGGACTTACAGGAAGTGCACAAACTTACCCTTTATCAAAAGTGATTTCTATGGGAGTAAATCTATCATTCTAAATAAAAAATTAAAGAAACATGAAAAATATATTAAAATTATTTATTCTTAGCTTGGTAATATCCTTATCATCTTGTGAAGATTTTTTAGACAGAGCACCTTTAGATACGGTATCAGAAGCAGAGTTTTATAAAACTACAGCAGACATGAGAGCCGCCGTAAATGGATTTTACAGTGTTATTTCTGGTTGGCAACCATTAGGGGTAGGATTTAATATTCTACCAGATAGTTCTACAGATTTAGGTACTTCTCAAAGCCCAAGTAATAGACTTTTAGGAGTATATGATGTTGAAACATCAGCTAGTAATAATGTTTGGAGTTTTGATGAAGTTAGAGAAATAAACTGGTTTTTAGATCATATTGACCAAGCCGAAGGAGATGAAATGGCAATTAATCACTATATAGGTGAAGGTTATTTCTTTAGGGCTTTCTATTACTTTAATCTTTTAACAAGGTATGGAGATGTTCCTATTTTTGAGACCTATTTTGACAATACGGATACGGACATGGTTTTTAAAGCACGTGATCCTAGAAATGAAGTAGCTAATTTTATTATTTCAGATTTAGATACTGCTATTAGTTTATTACAATCATTTCCGAACACCCCAGGAGCTGGACCTCGAATTAATTTAGAAGTTGCACAATTATTTAAAGCTCGAGTAGCACTTTATGAAGGCACATGGGAAAGGTATCATAACGGTACTGTTTATGGAGTTGAAGGATCTGATGGGTCAAGTTTTTTACAAATTGCAGCAGATGCAGCAGAAGAAGTAATTAATGGTGGCGTTTTCTCATTACATAGTGATTATGAAACCTTATTTAATAAAGTTGGCCTAAGCGGTAATAGTGAAGTTATGTTATGGAGAGACTATAGTGTCACAGAAAGCCAAACTAATGTATTACAAATTTCTTGGCCAAATAGATGTGGCTACACAAGAGCTGCTGTACGAAGTTATCTATGTACAGATGGTAATCCTATCTCGGTAAGCCCATTATATCAAGGTGATCAAGACTTTAATACATTAGAAACAAATAGAGACCCTAGATTAGCAATGACGTTGATGACTCCAGGAGACCTTATTTTAGATGATTCTAATGACGCAAATGATATACTTTGGACTAATCCAGATTTTACGGGAGCAAATGCAGGAAATACAGGATACGAATCTCAGAAATATAGAAACCCTGTTATAGATGGATCAAACGATAATGATTTCTCTATAGTCACTTCTAGAATTTTTATGAGGTATGCTGAAGTTCTATTAATTTTTGCTGAAGCTAAAGCTGAATTAGGAACTATTACTCAAGCTGATTTAGATAAATCAATTAACCTATTACGAGCACGAGTAAGCATGCCAGGGATAACCTTAGGTGCTATTGCAACAGACCCTGATTGGCCTAATTACGGATATACACTAAATGATATTTTATATGAAATTAGAAGAGAGCGCTCTGTAGAATTAATGGCCGAAGGATTTAGAGCAAATGACTTCTACAGATGGAGAGCTCATAGTTTATTTGATGGAGATCAACCTAGAGGTGCATATTACAATGATCCAATTGTAAGTTCAGTTCTTGACTCAGGAAGTGTGATTTTAGATAATGATGGTTATATTTTACCTTTTGGAAGTTTAGGTAATTATAATTTTGATGAATCTAAAGCCTATTTACTTTCTATACCTTTAGATGAATTACAATTGAATCCTAACCTTACACAAAACCCAGGGTGGCCGTCGCAATAAAATAATATTTACTTGATATTGTTTTAGTTTTAAAATGTTCCTCAAAATTTATTATTTGGGGAACATTTTTATTTTGTTAATTAAATATTACTTTTAAACAATCTTGAAAACCGAAAGTGACTACCTAGCTTTTTCTTTGATTGGGTAGCAGAATAATTAATTAACTTGTCAAAATACAGTAATTTCAATCCTATCTTTTTTATCGATGCGTAGAGGTTAATGGTCGAAATTTTTAATTTTTATCAAATAGAAAGAAATAAGTTTAATAAAAATTTAAGTAAACATTAATTGATAACAAAACGTAACTTGGATTTTTAGTTATGATAAAGTAAACTATTTATAACCGAACAATTGTAAAATAACAAAGATTATAACCTAATCTTTATATTAAATAACTAACTCGCATTTTATGAAAAGTAAACTCAACCTTGTAGTTCTATCTCTAAAAAAATGGAACATAAATTTTGTATCGAGAGCATTTGTTTTTCTATGCTTTGCAACTACTTTTGGTTTTTCACCAAACTTAGATATTCCCATAGAAAATATAAATGTAATTTTACAGCAAGAAATTCATGGTACTGTAAAAGACTCAAATGGTATGCCTTTAGCTGGAGCTACAGTTCTTGAAAAAGGTACAACCAATGGAGCTCAGACAGATTTTGATGGCAATTTCACATTAAAATTAACATCTTCTAACCCAATTCTAGAGGTCTCTTATTTGGGTTACCTAACCAAAGAAATAGTTGTTAGAAATCAAATCGAAATAGCCATTGCTTTAGAAGAGGATGTTTCTCAATTAGAAGAGGTTGTTGTGGTAGGTTACGGTACGCAGAAAAAAGTAAACCTAACGGCAGCTGTTTCTCAAATTAGTAGTGAGGCATTTGAAAATAGACCAGTTGCGAACGCTATACAATCTTTGCAAGGCGCGGTTCCTGGCTTAGTAATTAGTAATACAGCTCTAGGGGGGCAACCTGGAGCAACCCCAGATATAAATATTCGTGGCTTTATCACCGCTGCCTCAGATGATGGGTCAATTGAAAATGCTGGTCCATTAGTATTAATTGATGGTATTGAAATGGGATTAGAAAATATTGACCCTGAAGATATAGAATCTGTATCGGTACTTAAAGATGCTGCCGCTGCTTCTATTTATGGTTCTCGTGCTGCTGGTGGTGCTATTTTAGTAACTACCAAAAGTGGTAAAGATATGGACGGGGGGGTTAGAGTTACTTATAGCAATAACTTTCAGTTTTCAAGACCTTCAAAATGGCAAGATTTTGCTAGCCCAATTAATTATGCCTATGCAGTACAAGATGCTAGACGTAACAATAACGAAGGAGATTATTGGACAGAAGAACAATATGGTTATATAATTCAAAATATGGCAAACCCTGGAAGTGCGCCATCTGGTATTGAAGATATTGATAATAATAACACTTGGAATGTTTCTGCTTTAGGTCAAGGTGCAACCTCTGCAACAGATTGGCAAGATTTTTTATTCAAGGATTTTGCTGAAAAACGCAAACATAATTTGAGCTTTTCAGGTGGCAACCAAAAGTTAAACTATTATTTCTCTACTGGAGCTTACCAAGAAGGCGGATTGTTGGTTCATGGTGATGAAGATTTTGAACGATATAATATCGATGCCAAATTTTCTGCAAAAGCCAATGATTGGCTTACCATAGAGTTTGTGTCCAAATTCTTAAAAAGCAACTCAAATTTCCCAGTTGGCATTAATAGAGGTACTGTAGAAAGAAATCAATCAAGAGTGCTAGACGCTCTTACAAAATTAAAACCCACATTACCAATAGTTGATGATTTAGGTAATCCATTACAACAAGCGTTTTATGCTTATTTTATAAATCAGCGCTATGAAACTGAAAACAACCAACTGGTATTATCACCAAGGTTTATTATAGAACCTATTGAAGATTTAAAATTCACTGCACAGCTTAATTATAGAAGGAATAATAATTTTCAATCAACTACACTACTTCCTACCGAGTTTACGTATCCAGACGAAACCACTTTTGAAGCTTTTTCACGAGGCAATTATTCCACTTCTGTTTATGCACCAACCTATATAAATAATGAGTATTTTTCCCCAAATTTATTTGCAACCTACGATAAGTCTATAAACAAGCATAACTTCCATGCAACTATTGGCTATCAAAGTGAAGCATATAATTTTGAGGCTATTTCCGCAAATGCAGAAGATTTATTTTCACCAAATTATATATCTATAAGTACATCACAATTACCAGATACTGGAGCTGTAGATGATGCACTATCTCATTGGGCTATACAAAGTGTTTTTAGTAGATTCAGGTATAATTATGACGAGAAGTATTTACTCGAATTTAGCTATAGGCGTGATGGTTCTTCTAGATTTGCCTCAGATGAAAGATGGGCCGGTTTTCCTTCTTATTCTGCGGGTTATAATGTAGCTAAAGAAGATTTTTGGCCATTTGAGTCTATTAACACTTTTAAGCTTAGAGGTTCTTATGGTACTTTAGGTAATCAAAATGTGAGCAACTACTTGTATATTTCTTCCATATCTGCTGATGGTCAAGGCTCTTTTTTAATTAATGGTAGCCAAGAGTCAATTGCTAATACTCCAGATATTGCAAGTCAAAGTTTAACCTGGGAACGTGTAAAAACTACCGATATCGGTTTTGATTTAGGAGCATATAACAACAAATTAAATTTAGGGTTTTCCTGGTATAGAACGGATGTAGAAGATATGGCAGGTCCTGCTTTAGATCTACCCAGTCAATTAGGAACCACTGCTCCACTAACCAATATAGGTACCTCTAGAATACAGGGCTGGGAATTAGAAACTTCTTGGAGACAACAATTAGGAGATTTTGGTTATAGTATTAGAGCTGTCTTGTCTGATTATAAACGCACCATTGTTGATTACCCTAATGAAACCAATGACTTGACACAATCTTATTATGTTGGACAAGATTTGGGTGAAATATGGGGATTAACATGGGATGGATGGCTTATGACGGATGATGAGTATGGTACTACTTATAATATCGACCAATCCTTTTTACCAAATTCAGGCACTTGGAATGCAGGAGATACTAAGTACAAAGATTTAAATGAAGATGGAGTTATAGATAGGGGTAATTGGGTTTTAGGTGACACAGGAGATTTTAGTAAAATTGGAAACTCTACACCTCGCTATCAATATTCATTTAATATTGGTTTAAACTACAAAAATTGGGATATGAACATGTTTATTCAGGGAGTAGGTAAAAGAGATGTTTTTGTATCTGGTCATCAAAGATTTAGAGGACCCGCTCAAGGAGAATTACATATGTTAGTCTATGAAGAGCATTTAGATTATTTCAGACCGGAGAATACTGATAGTCCCTTAGGCCCAAATACCGATGCTTATTTTCCAGCGCCATATTCCAACAATCCAGGAGCTAATAATAAGAATTACCGCTATGCAGTAGACCGTTATTTACAAAATGGAGCCTATGCCAGATTGAAGAATCTCCAAATTGGATTTACTATTCCTAAGAAGGTTACTAATAAATATAATATTAATAATTTTAGAATATTTATTGCTGCTGAAAATCTTCTTACCATTTCTGACATGTTGTTCTATGACCCTGAATTTGTAGCGGGTAGTTTTGGTAGCGCAGCAGCTTATCCATTATCATCAACAATTTCTACAGGAATTAATGTATCATTTTAAAAAAAATTGAATTATGAAAAATATATTTAAACTATTTATATTAAGTTTTATAATTTCTTTCAGTTCTTGTGAAGATTTTTTAGATAAAACCCCTTTAGATCAAGTTACAGAAGCTGAGTACTACTCTACCCCAGAAGAATTAAGAGTTGCTGTTAATACGCTTTATTCAGATTTACCCTCTTGGGCAAATGCAGGTACTGGTTCTTCTGCTTTGCCAGATAACGGAACTGATTTAGTAATGAACCAAACCCCAGCTGATAGGTTATTAGGTATTTACAATATCCCTACCGCTTCAACAGCTTCAATTTGGAGTTGGGATGAAATAAGAGAAGTTAACTGGTTTTTAGATCATACAGGACAAGCTTCTGGTGACCAAACAGATATAGATCAATATACTGGTGAAGGTTATTTTTTTAGAGCATACCACTACTTTAAATTATTAGTTGATTATGGTGATGTTCCTATTTTCCCTGAGTATTTTGACAATTCTGACGAAACCTATGTTTTTGCGTCTAGAGACCCTAGAAATGAAGTTGCTGACTTTATCCTTGCTGATTTAGATACTGCTATTTCATTATTAAAGTCCTTTCCAGATT
Organism: Seonamhaeicola sp. MEBiC01930; assembly: GCF_045277075.1. GTDB lineage: Bacteria > Bacteroidota > Bacteroidia > Flavobacteriales > Flavobacteriaceae > Seonamhaeicola. Next base: position 3,286,525 of record NZ_CP104270.1, read on the forward strand.
TAGGCGATTGGCCTCGAATAAGTAAAGAAGCGGCACAATTGCTTAAGGCGAGAGTAGCTCTTTTTGAAGGTACTTGGGAAAAATACCATAGTGGTACCGATTTTGGTGTTACGGGTTCTGATGGAACATCTTACTTAGGAATTGCCGTTGATGCTTCTGAAAGCATTATTGATAGTGGTGTTTTTTCATTACATGATGATTATGAAACTTTATTTAATACTTCTGGATTAATTGGTAATAGCGAAATGATTTTATGGAGAGATTATGATTATGCTAATTTATCTATTGGAAATGACTTACAAGTGTCCTGGCCTAATGGTTGTTCCTATTCAAGGTTTGCAGTACGAAGCTACCTTTGTACGGATGGCGATCCTATTTCCGTAAGTCCATTATATGTTGGCGACCAAGATTTATCTACTATAGAAACTAACAGAGACCCAAGATTAGCAGCAACTATTATGGTTCCTGGAGATATAACAAGATTAGATAATGGTACTTATACCTATTGGACTGTTCCGTTCCTAGGTAATGCACAAGGGGGTTATGAATCTCAGAAATACAGAGATTACAATACTTATGCTGATCAGGCAAATGGTTACACCAGAAGTACTTCTAAAATAGCAATGCGTTACGCTGAGGCTTTATTAATATTTGCAGAAGCCAAGGCTGAATTAGGAACTATCACTCAAGCAGATTTAAGTAAGTCTGTGAACCTGTTACGGGCACGTGTAGGAATGCCAAATATGTCTATTAGTCCAACAACAGATCCTGATTGGCCAAATTATGGTTATACATTAACTCCTATTTTACAAGAAATACGAAGAGAACGTTCTGTTGAATTAATGGCAGAAGGCTATAGACTAAATGATTTATTACGTTGGAGAGCACATGAATTAATTAATGGTGATACGCCTTTAGGAGCCTATTATTATGATGGTATAGTTGAAAATGGCGTTGGAACAACCACTATATTGTTAGATGAAGATGATTATTTAGATCCTTATCAAGTTTTTATGGCTTTCGATTTTGATGAAACCAAAGCTTATCTTAAACCTCTTCCATTAGACGAACTTTCATTAAACCCTAACCTGACACAAAACCCGGGTTGGGAGTAATTTAGATTTTATAGTTATTATTGTTTTAATTTATTAAGAATGCTCTTATATAATCATTGTATTGTATACGAGCATTCTTTATTTAATTTCAGTCAATACCATATCTCTATAACCTAGAACAACAATTTTAACTAATTAAAAATTTGTTATTCAGGCAAGTACAACTGTTGTTCGTCTAAAAAATAGTTGCTAGACAGAGGTTTTTCAAGAAATTTAGGATAATTAATCCAATAAATACATTTTTTATGAATACAAAAATTACTTTTTTAAAAACGATGCTTTTTGTTTTTGCTATTGCAGGAAGCATAACTATTCAAGCACAACCCCCCCTTGTTCATTTAAAGTTTGAAAACAATTTAGATAATGATGGAAGTAGCGCTTTAACCTTTGCTGTTGAAGGTGCTAACAGTGCAGGGGTTTCAGTACCTTATTCCATGGGAACTATTACTTCTTTGCTTACTGGTGTAGGTGATGTACCTGGTAATATTGAAGGCACATACGCTATAAACTTTTCAGTTATTGGTGATGATACAGATCCTAATTATAATTTAATTCAAAATGGTGGTGGTTTTGATGCTCAAATTATAAGTAATGCCAACTTAGGTATTACTGGTAATAACGCACGATCTTTCTCTGCTTGGTTTAGATATGATGACAGGCTAAATACTACCAATGGAACGCATATGATAGTACATATTGGAAGTCCTGCAAATGGTGGTGGTTACCTTAGAAACACCTTACAGCATGCAGGAGCAAATAATAGAATTCAGTTTGGAATAGGAGGAGCTGCGGTACAATGGTATTATGGCTCTGATGGTGATAATATAGAAAGTACAGTAGAAGATGGTAATTGGCATCATGTAGCTGTTACTTATGCTGGTGGCACTGCTACAATAAAAGATGTTAAAATATATTTTGATGGTGCCGAAGTTACAACTGATGGAGCTGGTACTTCTGGTGTTGGTGATGATGCAATGGCCACTAGTGATGATAAAGTTCTTATTGGTTCTAGAAATAATGGTCAAAAATGGTTTGATGGTGGCGGAATTGATGACGTTAGAATTTTTAACGTAGAACTATCAGCAGCACAAGTTTTAGCACTTTACAATGAAAATGCACTTAATACAATTAATTTTGCTGCTGGCGAACTAAAGGCTTACCCAACTGTTGTTGAAGATTTTTTAAATATTCAAACAGCAAGCAAAGGTGAACTAAATATTAGTGTATTTGATATAACAGGAAAAAACATTAGTGAAAGCACTGGTAACTCTGTTGACATGCGCGGTTTAACTTCTGGGTTATATATAGTAAAAGTTAGAGAAGCTAATAAAGTAGCCAACTTAAAAATTCTTAAAAAGTAAAAAACTGTTAAATAACAGGGTTTCCAAAAATAATACTATAGTTTTTCACATGGTTCATTTATGATTCAATTATTTACAAGATAAAACTATAGTATTATTCTAAACAATGTGTTTTAACAGATCTTCAAAAAAGAAATATCAATAAAATTAGCTTGAAATGAATACAAAAAAAAAATATTTAAAGACTATGCTTTCTATATTTGCTATTATGGCATGTATAGCCTTACAAGCCCAAACACCTGTGGTACATTTAAAGTTTGAAAACAATTTAAATAACGATGGAAGTGGTGGTTTAACCTTTGAAGTTGGCGGTGCCAATAGTACTGGGGTTTCAGTTCCTTACTCTTCGGGTTCTATTGCTTCTTTACTATCTGGTGTGGGTAATGTAAATGGTAGTGCAGAGGGCACATATGCTATAAACTTTTCTGTTATTGGTGATGACACAGATCCAAATTATGCTTTAATTCAAAATGGAGGTTCTTATGATGCTCAAATTCAGAGTACTGGTAACTCAACTATTACAGGTAGCGATGCACGTACTGTATCTGCTTGGGTTAGATACGATGATAGACTAAATACTACAAATGGATCACATACTATAGTAAACATGGGAGACCCTCTTGCTCCAGGTGGTTCTTATGGAAGAACAACATTTACCTTTGCTGCTGCCAATAATGAAATTCAATTAGGTATTTCTGGGGCAAACCTTAAGCATTTTTATACAAATGGAGAAGGTCTTGAAAATGGTAGTTGGCATCATGTAGCTTATACTTATCCCACAGGTGGAATGGTAAGCGACATTGTATATTATGTAGATGGTGTTGCTGTTACTGACAATGACGCTGGAGGCGGTGGTAATGAAAATATTGTCCTAGCTACCACTGCAGATAAAATTTATATAGGCACTAGAGGAAATAATAGTACAAAATGGTTTGATGGTGGTGGAATAGACGATGTTAGAGTTTATGATGTTGCCCTTACACCTACACAAATGTTAGCTGTTTATAACGAAAATGCACTTAGCATTGCAGGTTTTGCTTATGGTGAGATTAAAGCTTACCCAACTGTAGTTGAAGATTTCTTAAATATTGAAACTGCTAGTAAAGGTGAACTAAATGTTAGCGTATTCGATATAACAGGAAAAGTTATTAGTGAAACCACTGGAAACTCTGTTGATATGCGAGCTTTAAATTCTGGAATTTACATTGTTAAAGTTAGAGAAGCTAATAAAGTTGCCAACTTAAAGATTCTTAAAAAATAGAATTAGGCTAGTAAGTAACTATTGATTCAAAAAATCAAATAATAAAAACCAGCCAAAATATTTTGGCTGGTTTTTTATTTATGTAGTATATATATAATATCAAACCACCTTTTCCACTAGGTCAACCACCTTATATATATATTATTTTAAATACTATTTCTTATTAAAAAGAACCTAAATCGTCAATCCTCTTTAAAATGAAAAAGAATAATTCAATCAATATAATAATATTAGCACTTTTACTAGTTGTATCATCCAATAGTTTAGGGCAAACGGAATTAGCTAGCTTTAATTATTTAAATAAACCCTCAGAAATTCATCCAGACGGTACTTTAGCTACTTCATCTCCTATTACCTTTGAAATAAGTAATTTCCCTACCGATGCAGATAATATCATACGTTTACGCCTATTCCGTTATCCTAATGCAGATCCGCTTACAGCATTTGATAATAATGGCGATGCAATTAATGATAATGTAAACTGGACTGGAAGTGATTCTAATAGAAAAATCAATATGTATTTAGGCTTATTAAATGATTCCGATGCAACAAATAGTTTTTATCGGACAGAAACTGTGACGCTTCCTAATGGAAGACTTACAAAAACCTATACCATTTTTAATGTTTCTGATGATTTAAATACCAATCCTGATGGCTCTGATATTCCAACTATACTTAATGGTGGACTTGAAGATGGTGAACACTACGCCCCTATAGTAATCATAGTCCATGCCAATGATCAACCAAGATATAATAATTCAGGTAATTTAGGTAATGGTAATGGTAATAACCCACTTTATGTAGACCAAGCAACTTTAGACCAAAGTCCTGATATTATTGCAACACACTTAACCTTTTCATACTATCCGCCAGAAGAAAATGCTACAACTGGAAATGGGCTGTTTCCACACATCACTGCAAACTCTGATATTGATTTATTAGGAAATGGATCTGGACAACAAAATCAAATTATAACATTTGATCCTATTAGTAGAAAAAGCACTAACGCTGCTCCTTTTGATGTCTCAGCCTCATCTACTTCTGGGTTAACAAATATCACTTACACAGTAGAATCTGGACCAGCAACAATAAATGGTAACACCGTTACATTAGATGATAACGCCGCTCATGAAGATGTAGTTACTTTAAAAGCGCATCAAGCAGGTAATGCCGAATTTCTAGAAGGAGAAGGCTTCATTCAATTTGAAATTGTAGATGTTAGTTTGTTCTCTCCTACTATATCCACCAGACTTACTGAAGATTACCCTTTAGAGATGCCTGCGCTTCATGCATATCCCATTTATATAACAACTTCTGTTGAAGAAGCAGATTTAATCTCAATTAACAGTATAGAAGTTACAGTAGATGGCACACCCTTAACAGTTGTTGGTGAAAACGGATTGCATTATGCACTGTGGACTCCAGATGACTATGGGTTTCACAATGTAAACATTATTGCTTATGGTTCTAATGGGGTTAATACAAACATTACAAAAAACATAGAAGTTACAGACAATATAAGCACTAGAAACGTGCCAACTATGAGTGATGTTGTGATTGAATTTAACACCGAAAATAGCCGTAATTTTTATGGCACATTTACAATGCCACAACATATAGGAAGCTACAATCAAATTATGGCTAACCTAGTTGTAGAATGTCCTTCAAATGATGGAGATTGTGATGATTGGGACCGTAGAGCATTTATAGATGTTAAAGGACCTGATGGTAACTGGATACAGATAATTCGATATATAACACCTTATGGTGTGGGGTGTAGTCACTCTATTGATTTAACAGATTATGCTAGCCTTCTTCAAGGAGAAGTAGAGTTTAGAATGTTTATTGATACTTGGGGAACAGGTGGTTGGCAAATATCATTAAACTTATCTTATCAACAAGGGACGCCTCAGTATTTGTACTCAAATGTTGATGAAGTTTGGGATGGTTTTTGGGACCTTGGAGATCCTAACAATCTACAACCTATTCCAGTAGAAAGCTATACCTACAAAACTAATGTAGTAAGCTCTCATATGCGTTTATCTAACACAGGACATGGATGGGGTAGCAATAATTCTCAAAATGCTGCTGAATTTTATAACGCAACAAATTATATCGATATTGATGGCGTTGAATATTACACGCAAAACTTATGGAACGATTGTAATCCAAACCCAGATAGTTGCACTGGACAGTTAGGTACTTGGACTTTTAGTAGAGCTGGATGGTGCCCTGGAACAATTGCGCCTCCCAACATTATTGATTTAACCTCACAAATAAGTAAAGGCAACGTAGATTTTAGATATAGATTAGACCCAACTTATGTTGATGAATGCCACCCAAATAATCCTAGCTGTATTACAGGTGTTACTTGCGATGATTGTAATGATGGTTTTAATCCAAGATATCATATTGATGCGCAACTTATCAATTTTAGTAATACACCATTAATTCAAGGAACCTTAAATGTTGAAGAAATAAATAATACCGCTAATTATGAGTTACGGGCATATCCAAACCCCTCCAATGGTGTTTTTAACATTTCAAGTGAAGGTTTAATAGGAAAGTCTATAATGCAAGTAGTATCTATTTCAGGGCAAATTTTAAGAACTTATGTTTTTGATTCTGCGGAAGAAATTAATAACACAACATTTGATTTTTCATCACTTGACAAGGGACTATATTTTATCTCTATTGATAACAATGCTGGCCATGGCAATTTAAAACTTGTACTTGACTAAACAATTTAAAGTTTCTGTTTGAAACAAATTACATTCTACCAATCAAAATATTGTTTAAAAACAAAAAAACCTGATAGTCAACTATGACCATCAGGTTTTTCTTTTGTCGGGGTGGCAGGATTCGAACCTGCGACCTCCGCGTCCCAAACGCGGCGCGATAACCGGGCTACGCTACACCCCGAATCTGGTTATCAAAAAATTGCGGAGAGACCGGGATTCGAACCCGGGCAGCACTTGCGCGCTGACAGATTAGCAATCTGCTCCATTACCACTCTGGCACCTCTCCTATTTAAATGAACTATGCAATAAAATTGCGGTTGCAAATGTAAATTAAACATAAGAAGAACGCAACTATTTTATTTAATTTTTTTAAAAATTATTCAGGATATTCAATACGCAAATGGTAAATATTTGCAAGCTTATGTTTTAGAACCTTTTTTATAGATTGAATTTCCTTAAAAGTAATATTCGCATTTAAAAATTGTCCTTCCTCAATTTGTTTATTTATTATATTTTCAACAAAATTATCAATTTTTGAAGAGGTTGGTTCTTTTAAACTTTTTGAAGCCGCTTCTATACTATCACACATCATTAAAATAGCCGTTTCTTTACTAAACGGTTTTGGTCCAGGATAACTAAAATCTGTTTTGTCAACATCTTCAAAATCCTCCTTCTCTTTCATATAAAAATAATAGACCACACTAGTGCCATGATGTGTTCTAATAAAATCAATGACTCTATCTGGAAGCTTATTTTTTCTAGCTATCTCTATACCATCAATTACATGGTTAATAATAATACTGGCACTTTCTTTTGAAGATAATTCATCATGCGGATTTATCCCTGTAGATTGATTTTCAGTAAAATATGTTGGGTTTTTCATTTTGCCTATATCGTGATATAGAGCCCCTACTCTAACCAACATAGCATTAGCGCCTATTTCATTTGCCGATGCCTCTGCTAAATTTGCAACATTTAGTGAATGATGAAATGTTCCAGGTGCCTTATTTGAAAGTTCTTTTAACAATTTTGAATTAGTATCAGACAATTCTAAAAGAGATACATCTGAAACCAACCCAAATAACTTTTCATAGGCATATATTAAAGGTTGAACAAATAAGGTAGCAAGACCACATAAAATAAACCAAATGAAAGTTTCCCATTTTAAAGTTTCAACACTCCCCTCATGAATTACAAAAAAGGCAAAATATGCAATGATGTAAATTAAAGTAATTTGACCAACAGATATAAATAAATTAGCACGCTTATATAATTCTGATACCGTTAAAATAGTTACAATTCCAGCAATAATTTGAAGGAACATATATTCATAGCTATTTGGCACAATAAAACCTAATAATAAAACAGTAAGCACATGTGTAAAAAGCCCTAACCTAGCATCAAAAAATGCTTTTAAAACCAATGGTAATACACAAATAGGAACTATATAAATATATTTAGAGTTGTAATTTACAACCAGGGTAGTAACAAAAATGAGTAATAAAACATTAAAAAATATAAATGTAACCTTGGTGTTGTTTTCATATACTTCTACCCTATATTTTCTTAAGAAAAGTAAAAGCATTAACATAGCCAAAGCCACTAACAGAGCATACGCAAACAACACCCAATTATAATTTGATTCACTCCATACTTGAGATTCATATTCAGATTGCAACGATTTTAAAACCTGATACTTATCTCCTTCTACAACCTCTCCCTTAGACACTATTAACGTGCCTTTTTCAATGCTGCCACGGGTATATGAAATTTTGTCCAATTCCTCTTGAAGAACTTTATCAGAGATTGACTTATCAAAAAACAAATTTGGCTCAACCAAATCAAAAAATAATGATGTAAAATTCCCCTTATACTCAATTAAATTATCATTACTTAAAACTCTAACAATTATTGAAGAAACTTCATTCTGTTTAATTAAATCTGAAAAAAGTGCGTCTTGCTTTTTTGTTCGATCATCAAGAATTACAACTGTTCTTTTCTCAGAGAAATTATGTGCTTCATTTAAAACACCAAAAGTATAAAGAATTGATATAATACGCTGTCCGGCATTATATAACTTTAATGATGTCTCGGGTTTTATAGAATCTGAAAAAACAGTATTAAAGTGATTATTGAAGTCATTATTTACTTTAGAGACAACATTAATATCTACGTTAAAATATAGTGCTGCATTTTCATTAATTTTTTGCTTTTCAATATTTATTTCATCATCAGTCTTTTTTATGGCAAAATCAAAAGGTGATAATAAATTTTCTGATTGCCATGGTTTACCCTTTTCAAAATTATATTTAAACTTTCCACTTTTGGGAAACAAATAAACAATTACAAAAGTAGTAGCTACAAATAGTAGTGCTTTATAAATTAAAGAGTGATTTCTGTATAATTTATTTATAAAGTCTTTCATGAAAAATGATATAGTTATTATCGGTTAATTAAATGATCTGTATATAGCTCTTTCAAATGTAGTAAATTCTTAGGTTTCCTGTTTTTTATAATAACACAATCATTCCAAATTCTATTAAAAATTGATTATTTTCGTTGCAAGTAATTGAAATGCTTTGAAAATGTATAAAGAAGTGGTTATTGTTTCTGCTGTTAGAACGCCAATAGGTAGTTTTATGGGAGCTTTATCAACTATTCCTGCTCCTAAGTTAGGTGCTATTGCAATTAAAGGCGCATTAAATAAAATTGGTCTTAAACCTGAATTGGTTGAGGAAGTTTTAATGGGTAATGTTGTTCAAGCTGGAACGGGTCAAGCCCCTGCAAGACAAGCTGCGATATACGCTGGAATTCCTAATAATGTTCCATGTACAACTATAAATAAAGTTTGTGCATCTGGCATGAAAACAGTTATGCAAGCTGCCCAGGCCATTAGTTTAGGCGATGCTGAAATTGTAGTTGCCGGAGGAATGGAAAATATGAGTTTAATACCTCATTATTTACATGCTCGTTTGGGCACGAAATTTGGTGCCACATCTTTAATAGATGGTATGCAAAAAGATGGATTAGTTGATGCATATGACCAAAATGTCATGGGTGTATGTGCTGATGCATGTGCTACTGAATATAATTTTACCAGAGAAGAGCAAGATACTTTTGCTATTCAATCTTACAAACGTTCTTCTAAGGCATGGGAATCAGGAAAATTTCTCAATGAAATTGTGCCTGTAGAAGTAACAAAACGCCGAGGAGAATCAGTTATAGTGAATCAGGATGAAGAGTTTTCTAATGTTAGATTAGATAAAATCCCTAATCTAAGGTCTGCTTTTACTAAAGAAGGTACTGTAACAGCTGCTAATGCCTCTACTATAAATGATGGAGCAGCAGCTTTAGTTTTAATGAGTTTAGAAAAAGCAAATGAACTGGCTTTAAAACCTTTAGCTACAATAAAAAGTTATGCAGATTCCGCACATGAACCAGAATGGTTTACTACAGCTCCTGCAAAAGCTTTACCAAAAGCATTAGCTAAGGCCAAATTAACAATAGAAGATATTGATTATTTTGAACTAAATGAAGCTTTTTCAGTAGTTGGTCTGGTAAATATGAAACTATTAGGCTTAACTGATTCTAATGTAAATGTAAATGGCGGTGCAGTGTCTTTAGGGCACCCACTTGGTTGTTCTGGAGCTAGAATTATAGTTACACTACTTAATATATTAGAACAAAACAATGCTAAACTTGGAGCAGCAGCTATTTGTAATGGTGGTGGTGGTGCATCTGCTATAATTTTAGAACGTAATTAAATTGATTTAATGCAGTACGGAATTTGTAGTTTAAGTATTGTTCCTTTAAGATGTGAACCCACCGATACTAGTGAACTTGTTTCTCAAGTATTATATGGTGATTTCTTTAAAGTGTTAGAGCAGCGAAAAAATTGGAGTAAAATACGAATAGCTTTTGATAAGTATGAAGGGTGGATAGACAACAAACAGTATCTTGAAATTTCTGAAGAAAACTATAAATGTTTAAATTCCGAACCCCCTAAACTCTCTTTTGATTTAGTTGAGTTTATTCAAGATTCCAATAATCAATTACATCCAATATTAATTGGCTCTACATTAAACGGATTATCCTTTTTAAATCATTCTTATGATGGTAATACTATAGAGGGCAATAAAAACAAATCAAATATCATTCAAACGTCATTTCTGTATATAAATTCACCTTATTTATGGGGAGGTAAAACGCCTTTTGGAATTGATTGTTCTGGATTTACTCAAATGGTCTATAAACTTAATGGTTATAAGTTATTTAGAGACGCTTCACAACAAGCTACACAAGGAGAAGCTTTAAGTTTTATTGAAGAAAGTGAACCTGGAGACTTGGCTTTTTTTGATAATTCTGAAGGTGTAATAACTCATGTGGGTATAATTATGAAAGACAATTATATTATTCATGCTCATGGAAAAGTTAGAATTGACAGGTTAGATCATTCTGGTATTTATAATATTGATAAGAAAACTCACACTCATAAGTTAAGAGTTATTAAGAAAATATTATAAAAAAAAGCCGCTTAAATAGCGGCTTTCTTTTTGTATACTTATACTGAGTTTTAATTTGCAGAAGCTTCAATAGCCTCTACCATTTCTTGCATACTTTTATAATTATCAGTTTCTCCCAAAATACTATAAATATTCATAAGTGTTTTTGCTGCACTTAAATTCTCTGGATCAACATCAAGAGCCTTAGTTAAATAAGGCACAGCCTCTTTGTAAAGTGCTTGTCTTTGCGCTCTTAGTTCTTCGTAGCGCTTATCATCTGCCGCTGAAGTTCCTAAACCATTCATTTCTTCAACAAGATCACCTTCTTGACCTAGAATGAGTGCAGATAAATTAATATAGGCATTAATATACTCCGGATCTAACTCTATAGCCTTTTCATAATGCGCTCTAGCCTGTTCCATTTGCCCAGATTCAGAGTTAATTACTCCTAAATTATATTGTAACTCCGGGTTTTTTGGATCCATAGATGTAGCTATTTCTAGAGCTTTTTTAAACTCCTCCATATTATCCATCTTATAATAAAGATTGGCTTCTGTTAAAATTAGATTTACATCATCAGGGCTTTCTGCTCTTGCATCTTTCAACGCCGTAATTGCTTTATCGTTATTTCCATTAGTTACATAAATAAGTGCAATATTCTTAACAATTTCAGGTTTTTTAGAAGCAGTGTTTTTTTCAAAAGGTTTAGAATGAGTACCAGCCGATACAGAAGCATTTCTCAATTCCTTACTTGAAAATGGTTCTTCTTTTTGAGTTTCCTTACTGATAGCAAAGTATTCTTTTGTTATACCTGTGTACCCCATATCTTTAAGGTTTTCATACATAACTAAAGCTCTGTCATATTCTTTTACATTAACAGCCGTTGCTGCGGCATAATAAAGAAACATAGTGTCTTGTTTAATTTCATATACCCTTTCAAAATATTTTGAAGCGTTTGAATAATCTTTACTCTCGTAAAAATCATTTCCTTTTTTTATAAGACTATTTCCAATTTCTTCCTTTAACCCAGTAATATCTGTAGCATAGGCGCTTTTTACATTACCAAAACTTTCCAAGGCTTTATCATAATCTTGCATTGTACCAGCTCCATTGGCATATAATGTTTTACCCTTCAGAAAATAAAACTTATCCTTAGTTTTATCATCCATTGCAGATAATAATGCTTCAGCTTGCGTTAATGAGGCTTTAGCTTCTGCAAAATTGTTTGCCTTTACTGCTTTTTCTAATGCTTTTACCTCTTTTTTCTGAGCAAAAGAAAAACTAATTGCAGTTAATAATAAGGCTGTAATAAATTGCTTTTTCATTTTAAATACTATTAAATTAATTATCAGTGTTATCTTCGTTTACAATATTATCAAGAGTTGTGCCATCCTCAGAAGCCCCTGTGTTTTCAGCTCCTTCCACATCATCTACATTTTCTTCATCATGCATTACTTTAGCGACGGCTGCAATTGAATCTGAATTTTTAAGGTTTATTAATTTAACCCCTTGAGTAGCTCTGCCCATAGTTCTTAAATTCTCTACTGCAAGCCTAATGGCGATTCCTGATTTATTAATAATCATTAAATCATCATTATCTGTGACACTTTTAATAGCTACTAAATTTCCTGTTTTATCAGTAATGGAAATAGTTTTAACGCCTTTTCCTCCCCTATTGGTAACCCTATAAACCGGTTCTCCATCTTCTGGGTCATCAATAAAAGTTCGTTTACCATATCCGTTTTCAGAAACTACCAATATGGTTTCCTCTAAAGGATTTTCAATTGCCAACATACCAATTACTTCATCTTCGGAATTAGCTAAAGTTATTCCTCTAACACCAGATGCACCTCTACCCATTGGTCTTGTTTTTGCTTCTTCAAATCTTATGGCTTTACCAGATTTAAGAGCTAACATTACCTGACTATTTCCAGTAGTTAATTTTGCTTCTAATAATTCATCATTATCCTTTATAGTAATGGCATTAATACCATTGGTTCTTGGACGAGAATATTGTTCTAAAGATGTTTTCTTAACCTGTCCATTTTTAGTAGCCATTATAACGTAATGACTATTTATATAATCAGAATCTTTTAAATCCTGAGTACAGATGAATGCCTTAACTTTATCGTCCTGTTCTATATTTATTAAGTTTTGAATAGCACGACCTTTTGATGTTTTACTACCTTCAGGGATTTCATAAACACGCATCCAGAAACATTTACCTTTTTGCGTAAAGAATAACATGTATTGATGATTGGTTCCAACAAATAAATGTTCTAAAAAGTCTTCATTTCTTGTTGTTGAAGCTTTCTGGCCAACTCCTCCTCTATTTTGGGTTTTATATTCCGTTAGGGAAGTACGTTTAATATAACCCGCATGAGAAATGGTAATAACTACCTTTTCATTTGGAATCATATCTTCAATACTTAAATCACCACCTGCATATTCAATTGTAGATCTACGTTCATCTCCATATTTATCTCTTACTACTTCTAATTCAGACTTAATGATATCCATTCTTCTATCTTTCTTATCAAGAATATCCTTTAAATCTTCAATAGTTTTCATCAACTCCTCATGTTCAGTCCGTAACTTATCTTGTTCTAAGCCAGTAAGCTGACGCAACCTCATTTCAACTATTGCTTTAGCTTGAATTTCAGTTAATTTAAATCGTTCTATTAACTTATTACGGGCTTCATCAGCATTGGCAGATGCCCTTATTAAAGCTATTACTTCATCAATATTATCAGAAGCAATTATTAATCCTTCTAAAATATGAGCTCTTTCCTCTGCTTTTCTTAATTCATATTTTGTTCTTTTTACTACAACATCGTGTCTGTGTTCAACAAAGTAATGAATAAGATCTTTTAAATTTAATAGCTGCGGCCTACCTTTTACCAGAGCTATATTATTTACACTAAAAGATGATTGAAGTGCTGTATATTTATAAAGTTTATTTAGTACAATGTTAGGAATAGCATCGCGTTTTAACACATAAACAATACGCATTCCTTTTCTATCAGATTCATCTCTAATAGTAGAAATTCCATCAAGCTTTTTATCGTTAATCAAGTCAGCTGTTTTCTTAATCATATCAGCTTTATTGACTTGATAAGGAATCTCATTGACTATAATACATTCACGTCCGTTAACCTCTTCAATATTAGCTTTTCCACGCAATACAATTCTACCCCGACCTGTTTGAAACGCTTCTTTTACACCGTCATATCCATATATCGTTCCTCCAGTTGGAAAGTCAGGAGCCTTAACGTATTTTATTAATTCATCTACATCAATGTCATTATCATCAATATAGGCAATAGTTCCATCAACTACTTCAGTTAAGTTGTGAGGTGGCATATTTGTAGCCATTCCAACTGCAATTCCTGAAGCTCCATTTACAAGCAGATTCGGAATCCTTGTTGGCAATACTGTCGGTTCTTGAAGAGTATCATCAAAATTAAGCTTGTGATCAACTGTTTCTTTGTCAATATCTGCCAACATATCTTCAGATATCTTCTGCATACGTGCTTCTGTATAACGCATTGCTGCAGGACTATCACCATCTATTGAACCAAAATTCCCTTGACCATCAACAAGTAAATAGCGTAAGCTCCATTCTTGAGCCATACGCACCATTGTATCATAAACCGAAGTATCTCCATGCGGATGATATTTACCTAAAACCTCTCCTACTATTCTTGCAGATTTTTTATGTGCCGAATTTGCTCTAACGCCTAACTCATGCATTCCATAAAGCACACGCCTATGAACTGGTTTTAAACCATCTCTTACGTCTGGTAAGGCACGTGACACAATGACCGACATTGAATAATCAATGTAAGCTGATTTCATTTCATCTTCAATGTTAATAGGTATCAATTTTTCTCCTTCTGCCATAAATAATTTAATTAGTTTTTAAGAATTTTTCAAAACATGCTAATATACGTATTTCATTAGTGCTAATAAGTGATGTAAGTCATTTTTTTAGGGTATTTTATTAACAATTTCACCCTAGTTTATCGTTAATAAGTATCTATCTAAATATTTTGATTTTTTAAAGTTTTTTTCGTCAATTAGCAATGTTAAGGAGAATAAAGGTATAGTTTTTGCCTTTAGTTAAGTATAATTAGTATTTTTAATGCAGAAAGGAGTTAATTATGGATGATAATTTTTCACCAAGAGTAAAAGATGTAATTGCATATAGTAAAGAAGAAGCTTTACGTTTGGGTCATGATTTTATTGGTACTGAACATTTAATGCTTGGTCTTTTGCGTGATGGTAATGGAAAAGCTATTAATATTTTAAATGCCCTAGATATAGATCTAAATCATTTAAGAAGGAAAGTAGAAATACTAAGTCCAGCAAACCCAAATATTACTATATCTTCAAACCAAAAGAAGAATTTACACTTAACAAGACAAGCAGAACGTGCTTTAAAAACTACCTTTTTGGAAGCAAAATTATTTCAAAGTACGTCTATTAATACAGCGCATTTACTTTTGTGCATTTTAAGAAATGAAAACGACCCCACTACCAAGCTTTTAAATAAGCTTAAAGTTGATTATGATAACGTTAAAGAACAATTTAAACTTATGATTACAAACGATAATGATTATATAGAACCAAAAGCAGAATCTTTTCAAGATGACACTCCAAATCCTGAAGATGAGTCTTCTAAAGATATTTTCAACCCTACCTCTGGTAAAACTAATAAGAAGTCTAAAACTCCTGTTCTAGACAATTTTGGGCGTGATTTAACCGCTCTTGCAGAAGAAGGCAAGCTTGACCCTGTTGTAGGAAGAGAAAAAGAAATACAGCGCGTCTCACAAATTTTAAGTAGAAGAAAGAAAAACAATCCACTCTTAATTGGTGAACCTGGTGTTGGAAAATCAGCAATTGCTGAAGGTTTAGCTCTTAGAATTGTAAAGCGAAAAGTTTCAAGAATCCTTTTCAATAAACGCGTTGTTACCTTAGATTTAGCAAGCTTAGTTGCTGGAACTAAATACAGAGGGCAATTTGAAGAACGCATGAAAGCTGTAATGAACGAGCTTGAAAAGAATGATGATGTCATTCTATTTATTGACGAAATTCATACCATTGTTGGAGCTGGTGGCGCAACTGGAAGCTTAGATGCTTCAAATATGTTTAAGCCTGCTTTAGCACGTGGGGAGATTCAATGTATTGGTGCCACAACACTAGATGAGTACAGACAATATATTGAAAAAGATGGTGCATTAGAGCGTCGGTTCCAGAAAGTTATTGTTGAACCAACCAGTGTTGAAGAGACTATTGAGATTTTAAATAACATTAAAGGTAAATATGAAGAGCACCATAATGTTGACTACACACCTGAAGCTATTGAAGCTTGTGTTAAATTAACGAATAGATATATGACTGAACGCTTCTTGCCAGACAAGGCTATTGATGCATTAGATGAAGCTGGTTCTCGTGTTCATATCACCAATATTGATGTTCCCAAACAAATTATAGAGCTTGAAAAACAACTGGAAGACATTAAGGAAACTAAAAATGCTGTAGTACGAAAACAAAAATATGAAGAAGCAGCTAAACTTAGAGATGATGAAAAACGCATTGAAAAAGAATTAGCCGTAGCTCAAGAAAAGTGGGAAGAAGACACCAAGCAGCATCGTGAAATTGTAACAGAAGACAATGTTGCCGATGTTATTTCTATGATGACAGGTGTTCCTGTAAATAGAATTGCCCAAACAGAAATCAATAAATTAGCCGAATTACCAAACCTAATTAAGGGAAAAGTAATTGGTCAAGATGAAGCGGTTTCAAAAGTTGTTAAGGCTATTCAGCGTAATCGCGCTGGGTTAAAAGACCCTAATAAACCCATTGGTTCTTTCATTTTCTTAGGTCAAACAGGTGTTGGTAAAACACAGTTAGCTAAAGTTTTATCAAGAGAGTTATTTGATAGCGAAGATTCTCTTGTTAGAATTGACATGAGTGAATACATGGAGAAATTTGCTATTTCCAGATTAATTGGCGCACCTCCAGGATATGTAGGATATGAGGAAGGCGGACAATTAACTGAAAAAGTTAGACGCAAGCCATATGCCGTTATTCTTTTAGATGAAATTGAAAAAGCTCATCCAGATGTATTTAACATGCTACTTCAGGTACTTGATGATGGTTATTTAACAGATAGTTTAGGTAGAAAAATAGATTTTAGAAACACAATAATTATAATGACTTCAAATATTGGCGCCAGAAGACTTAAAGATTTTGGAACTGGTGTTGGATTTGGTACTGCAGCTCAAAAAGCTCAAGAAGATGCTAATGCCAGAAGCGTTATTGAAAACGCATTGAAAAAATCATTTGCTCCTGAGTTTTTAAATAGAATTGATGATGTAGTTGTATTTAATGCATTAGAAAAAGAAGACATCAACAAAATTATTGATATTGAATTAGAGAAACTTTTAAAGCGCATCCAAGGTTTAGGTTATATATTGAAACTAACAAAAAACGCCAAAGATTATATTGCAGACAAGGGTTTTGATAAACAATATGGAGCAAGACCTCTTAAAAGAGCTATTCAAAAATACATTGAAGATGCTTTAGCAGAAGAAATTGTGGCTTCAAATATTCAAGATGGAGATAAAATAAAAATTGATTTAGATAAGCAATCTAATGAATTAAACATCACAGTTGAAAAAGCTGAAAAGCCCACTGAATCATAAAATTTATAGTATGCAAAAAAAGTCGTTCATGCTGAACGACTTTTTTTGTTTAAAATTCATAAACTCTTTTTGTTCTATACAGCAATATTAAGCCAACAATAAAAAAGGTTATTAAGAACAATATTGAATACCTCATACTTCCAGTTAATTCGGCTACAAAACCATACATAAACATACCTATTACTATACCTATTTTTTCAGAAACATCATAAAAACTAAAATATGAAGCAGTATCTTCAGTATTTAAAGGAATTAATTTGCTATAAGTAGATCTAGATAAAGATTGAACCCCTCCCATAACCAAACCTACACAAGCTGCTGTTATATAAAACTGAGTTGGTGTAATCACAAAATATGCATAGGCGCAAATTACAATCCATAAAAATATTACAGCTATTAAAGTTTTTATATTGCCATGTTTTTCAGAAAGTTTAGCTGTATAATTAGCACCTAATACCGCTATTAATTGTATTAACAATATACTTATTATTAATCCAGTCGTAGAATCCTGTTCACCCCAATCTAATTCTTCAACTGCAAAATAAGTAGCTGCAATCATAATAGTTTGTACAGCCATACTATAAACAAAAAAAGCACCCAAATACCTTTTTAGCACCTTATTAGTTTTAAGTGCTTCCCAAATTTTACGTAATTCTTTATATCCATGAATCACAACAGATCTTGTTACTTTTTGACCTTCATGCGTTCCTGTTGGTAAGTGCTTAAACGTATACTGAGCAAAACCCATCCACCAAACTCCAACAAGTATAAAAGCTATTCTTGTGGGAACCCCAGCATCTTCAAAACCAAATATATCATAATAAAGAATCATTACTAAATTGACCACCAATAGAATAACGCTGCCAATATAGCCCAATGAAAACCCCTTAGCACTTATTTTATCTTGCTGCTCTGGATATGCAATATCTGGTAAATATGAATTATAGAATACCAAACTACCCCAAAACCCCACCAACGCTAACAAATAACATAATAAACCAAAGAAAAGATTATCTAGAGAAAACCAATATAAACCTATACAAGATAAAGAACCCATGTAGCAAAAAAACTTCATGAAATTTTCTTTATTTCCAACGTAATCTGATATACCTGATAATATTGGTGAAATTATTGAAACAATTAAAAAGCTCAAAGCAGTGACATAGCTTATCAGAGAATCATTATTAAAATCTATTCCAAAAAAAGTTACGGTGTCACTTACTTTGTTACCATCTACATCTTTAATTATTGTTAATGCTCCATAAAAAATTGGAAAAACTGCAGATGATATCACCAAAGGATAAACCGAATTAGCCCAGTCATAAAAAGCCCAAGCATGAAGTAGTTTTTTACTACCTTTTTCTAATATTGCCATAAAAACAAAGCTGCTCTTTTATGAGCAGCTTCTAAAGTAATCAAATATTTTTTATTCCAGCTAACTAAATTATTCTCTAAATGTTGTAATTCCAAACTTAGCAGCTTCTTCTTTAGCTATTGGAGCTAATGTTTTTAAATTTGCTATTCTTGAGTCGTTTGATGGATGGGTGCTCAAAATTTCTGGTGGTGCATTTCCTCCACTATTAGCTTTCATTCTTTCCCATAATTTTGATGCTTCATCAGGGTTATAACCGGCTATAGCCATTAGGTAAACACCTATTTTATCAGCTTCAGTCTCATGAGATCTACTAAATGGCAGCATTACCCCTACTTGACTTCCTACTCCATAATATTGATTAAATGCATTTCTAGATTTTTCATCCTTAATTGCTACATTCCCCGCTATTGCCACTCCAGCTTGAATGTATGCTGCACTCATACGCTGTTGACCATGATTAGCTAAAGCATGGGCCACTTCATGCCCCATGATAGCTGCGACACCAGTTTCATTTTTAGCAATTGGTAAAATACCAGTATAAAAAACTATTTTCCCTCCAGGCATACACCAAGCATTCACAGTTTTATCATCAACCAAATTATACTCCCATTTGTAATCATTTAAATAGCCATGATGACCATTAGCATTTAACCATCGTTCAGCTGCAACAGCAATTCTCTGACCCACTCTAGTTATCATTTCTGAGTCTTTTGTCCCTGTTACCACTTTATTTTCAGTTAAAAACTGATCATATTGCGCAAAAGCTGTAGGGAATAGCTGAGAGTTTGGCACTAAAGCCATTGTCTTTTTTCCAGTAAATGGATTTGTAGCACAGGCAATACAAAATGCAATAACTCCTAATAATATTAAAGTATTCTTAAGTTTCATTTACGTAAGTTTATTTATTTATAAAAGTACAAAATTTGTATATCTATATATTTAAGACACCACATTTTTTTATTGGTCACTTTGAAATTTTAGATTTATTCATTCTAGAACGTTAAGTTTATAATCAATAATCGACTTAAGAGAAAGTATTTAATTTTATTTAAAATGAAAAAACTTTTAACTCTACTTGCGTTTTGCATTTTCTTAAGCTGTAATTCTTCTGCTCAAAAAGAAAGCAAAAAAAAGGAAATATTTAAAATTGTTAAAACTGATAGTGAATGGAAATCCCAACTAACAGATTTAGAATATTATGTACTTAGAAAAGCTGGTACTGAAAAGCGCTTCTCCAGTTCTCTAAATAAAAATTATAAAGAAGGTATCTATGTTTGTAAAGCTTGTGAAACCCCTTTATTTAAAAGTGACCATAAATATGATTCTGGTTCTGGATGGCCTAGTTTTGACCGCGAAATAAAAGGCAATGTTACTTTTTCTACAGATTACAAAATAGGAATGGCAAGAACCGAAGAACATTGCGCTACTTGTGGTGGACATTTAGGCCATGTTTTTAATGATGGTCCGAGAGAAACAACAGGAGAAAGGCATTGTATTAATGGTGTTGCATTAAAATTTATTCCGAAAGAATAGCTATCTTTAATTCCATGGAAACCTATTTATCTAGTATCACTAAGCAGTTTGAATATTACAAAAGTTTGGGTGATAAAACTTTGGATCAATTAAGTCTTGAAGCCATACAAAACGAAATATCCGAGGACTCTAATTCCGTTGCTATAATAGTAAAACACCTTTCCGGCAATATGCTTAGCAGATGGACTGATTTCTTAACCGAAGATGGTGAAAAAGAATGGCGTAAAAGAGATACTGAGTTTGAAGATTTATTTACCACTAAAGAGGAAATATTAGCCTATTGGAACAAAGGGTGGAATTGCTTATTCAATACAATTAACAACTTAAACAATAAAGATTTAGATAGTATTATTTATATTAGAAATCAAGGTCATACAGTTACTGAGGCTATAAACAGACAATTATCACATTACTCATATCATGTTGGACAAATAGTGTTTTTAGGAAAGGTGCTAAAAGGAAAAGATTGGAAATCGTTATCAATTCCAAGAGGACAATCAAAAAATTACAATAAGGAAAAATTCAGCAAAGAAAAAGACAGAATACACTTTACCGAAGATTTATAAATTATTTTTATTCTTAAAAGGACGAATTATTAAACGTGCTTCCCTATCAAATCTAATATAATTATAAACCCAGTTAACAAATACTACCATTCTGTTTCTGAACCCAATTAAAAAGAAAAGGTGTACAAACATCCAAACAAACCAAGCAAAAACTCCTTGAAACCTCCAATTTTTTAAATCTACAACTGCTTTATTTCTACCAATCGTAGCCATAGCTCCTTTATCTTTGTAAACAAAAGACTTTAAAGGTTTTTCTTCAATTAAATTTAATAAATTGTCTCCCAATTGCTCTCCTTGTTGAATAGCAGGTTGCGCCATCATAGGCAGGCCATTAGGGAAATCTTCTGCTTCCATATAAGCAATATCTCCAATAGCAAAAATATGCTCAAAACCTTTTACTTGACTAAATTTATTTACAATAACCCTATTACCTTTTGTTATAAAATCTTCACTATTTAAACCATTAATAGTAGCTCCTTTAACACCTGCTGCCCAAATAAGTGTGGCTGTTTCAAAAGTTAAATCGGTATTTGTTGTAGCTGTCTTACCATCATAATTAGTTACCCTAACATTTTTCCAGATATTTACCCCTAATTTCTCAAGAAAATCTTCAGCTTTTTGTGAGGCCTTACTACTCATTCCTTTTAAAATACAATCACCAGATTGTACTACATGAATTTGGGCTAAACGCGTATCTAAATCTGGATAATCTTTTGGTAAAATGCCTTTTTTAATTTCAGCTAAAGCGCCTGCTAGCTCAACACCTGTTGGTCCGCCACCAACAATAACGAAATTCATTAGTGCGTTGCGTTCATTTAAATCAGAAGTTAATAAGGCATCTTCAAAATTTTCTAAAATTAAACTCCTAAGATTAAGTGATTGTGGTATGGTCTTCATAGCCATACTATGTTTTTCAATCTCAGCATTACCAAAATAATTGGTTACAGACCCTGAAGCTATAACCAAATAGTCAAACTTTAAATTACCGATATTGGTTTTAACTTTATTTTTTTTAGAATCTATTTCATTAACATTAGCTAATCTAAAATAAAAATTAGGAAAGTCTTTCAGTATTTTTCTAATTGGATAAGCAATAGAATCTGGTTCTAATCCTCCCGTTGAAACCTGATAAAGCAAGGGTTGAAAAGTATGATAATTATGCTTGTCTAGTAAAACAACCTGAACCTCTTGCTTAGATAATTTTTTTGCTAAAGCTACTCCTGCAAAACCACCACCAATTATAACAACTCTAGGATAACTCGTTCTTGGGATATTCATATATTAATACTTGCATTGCAAAGGTAGTAAAAGATATAAATTTTATAGGGTTCTAAATTCGTTATTCAAAAACCATTTTGTAAATTTGCAGCCTAAATATTAACACATGAGTAAATACGATATTATAGTTCTTGGAAGTGGTCCTGGTGGGTATGTAACAGCAATTAGAGCTTCTCAATTAGGCTTTAAAACGGCAGTTGTAGAAAAAGAAAACTTAGGCGGTGTATGTTTAAATTGGGGTTGTATACCAACTAAAGCCCTGTTAAAATCCGCACAAGTATTTGAGTATCTGAAACATGCAGAAGATTATGGCTTAAAAGTTAAAGACGCTGAACATGATTTTGATGCAGTTGTAAAAAGAAGTCGTGGTGTTGCAGAAGGCATGAGCAAGGGTGTTCAATTTTTAATGAAAAAAAACAAAATTGATGTTATTGAAGGCTACGGAAAACTTAAACCTGGTAAAAAGGTTGATGTTGATGGAACTGAGTATAGTGCTGACAATATTATAATAGCAACTGGGGCGCGTTCTAGAGAATTACCTAGCTTACCGCAAGACGGCAAAAAAGTAATAGGTTACCGTGAAGCAATGAGCCTACCAAAACAACCAAAGAAAATGATTGTTGTTGGTTCTGGTGCTATTGGTGTTGAATTTGCTTATTTCTATAATTCTATTGGAACAGAGGTTACTGTAGTTGAATATTTACCTAACATTGTTCCTGTTGAAGATGCAGATGTGTCTAAACAATTAGAACGTTCTTTTAAAAAGAGTGGAATTAATATAATGACTTCTGCGGAAGTTACAAATGTTGATACTTCTGGTAAAGGTGTAAAAGCCACTGTCAAAACTAAAAAAGGCGAGGAAGTACTTGAGGCTGATGTTGTTTTATCTGCTGTTGGAATAAAGACTAATATTGAAAATATTGGCTTAGAAGATGTGGGTATTGTTGTTGATAGAGATAAGATTTTAGTAAATGATTTTTATCAAACTAATATACCTGGATATTATGCTATTGGTGATGTAACTCCTGGTCAAGCTTTAGCTCATGTTGCATCTGCAGAGGGAATCTTATGTGTTGAGAAACTTGCAGGACACCATGTTGAAGCTTTAGATTACGGAAACATTCCTGGGTGTACTTATTGTTCTCCTGAAATTGCTTCAGTTGGATTAACTGAACAACAAGCTAAAGACAAAGGTTTAGATATAAAAGTTGGAAAATTCCCATTCTCTGCATCTGGTAAAGCAAGTGCTGGAGGGAATAAAGACGGTTTTGTAAAAGTAATCTTTGACGCTAAATACGGCGAATGGTTAGGGTGCCACATGATTGGTGCAGGTGTTACAGATATGATTGCTGAAGCTGTTGTAGCTAGAAAACTAGAAACTACAGGTCATGATGTGTTAAAAGCAGTTCACCCTCACCCAACTATGAGTGAAGCGGTTATGGAAGCTGTTGCTGATGCTTATGATGAATGTATTCATATTTAATAAAGGCTTAATAAAACATAATTAAAAAAAGCGATTCAATTTTGAATCGCTTTTTTTATATTCTATAACCAATTCCTAAAAAAAGACTGTTGGGAGTAAGTTCTTTAAAGCCTAGAGCATATTTCACATGAAAATCTAAATTCTTAGTGATATTATATGATGTACTTAAATCTGCTCTAATTTTTAATTTATTAGAGAAGAAATCGAAAAAATAATTTATACTTGGGCCTATCAAAATATTCAGACCATGGGCCATTTCATATTTAACGTAAAAAGGCACATTTAAAAATTCGAAATCATTAAGAAGAATATATAACACCTCTGGTTGAACTGAATAAGTTTCGTCAATCTTTATATTGCAAAAAGCTCCAGTATAATAACCTGCATCAGAACCTGGAATAAAACCAAAATTAGATTCAGAAACTTTAAAAAAAGTTAAGTTCAGACCACCTTTAACTCCAAAGTAAGTTTTTGATTGTCCATTTATTGAAAAACATCCTAAAAAAAGAAGTATTATAAACTGAACAATCTTTGTCTTATATGACATTTTACAAGAAACTTTCTAATGCCAATTCATAACTCTGCAATCCAAACCCAAGAATAACACCCTTGGCATTGGGTGAAATATATGATTGATGTCTAAACTCTTCTCTACCAAATGTGTTTGAAATGTGAACTTCAACTACAGGAGTTTCAATACCCTTTATTGCATCTCCAATACCTATAGAAGTGTGTGTATAGGCTCCTGCATTCAAAATAACGCCATCATAACTAAAACCAACTTCATGAAGTTTATCAATCAGTTCTCCTTCAATATTTGATTGATAATAATCTAAGCTTACATTCGGATACTTTTGCTTTATTTCATCGTAAAACTCGGTAAATGTTAAACTTCCATAAATATTTGGCTCTCTTTTCCCTAACAAATTTAAGTTAGGACCATTAATGATGATTAGTTTTTTCATGGTGTAAATATATCTAAAATTAAGGCATAAAAAAAGGAAGCCTAATGACTTCCTTTTTCATTTAATTAAATATAATTAATCAATTCCAAATTCTATTCCCATGGAAACAATGTCCCAAGAACCACCATCTAAACTTACTCCTCTATATGCGGCAACAATATCAATTGCTTCACTAACACTATATTGAGCCCTAGGTGAATAATAAAAACCGCCACTACTATTTCCATTCCCCCCCAGTTCAAAAGCATAACCTATATCACCTCCTATGGTAAACTGATCACTTGCCCGAAACCGACCTGAAGCCGCAAGAGGGAGAAACTGCACATCATCAAACGAAACAGAAAACCCTCCAATAGTACTCTCATCTCCAAAAGAATGAGAATACCCTGTAGTCACACCCGCATCAAAATCATCAGATATTTCTAATATATACCCTAAATCAATTGCTATAGCAAAAGTAGCTAAATCCCCCGCATCTCCTATAGGTATACCTCCACTAATACCTGCCCTAAATTGACCTTGAGCATTAATACTTCCTATTGCAAAAGTTGCAATAACCGCAAAAAAGAATAATTTTTTCATGTTTGAAAATTTATAGTTAGTCTATCTAATTTACAAAATTTTTAATATATCATTAAAATATGACATTAATTACAAGATTTTTAATAAATAATTAGCGCAAATATTATAATTATCATATTTAAGAAGAAACAAAAAAGGAGTCATTAAAATAACTCCTTTAAAAATAATAATTACAAACTCTTAACTTAAAACCTTGCCTTTAGGCCAAAATTCAACCTATTTGTATTGAATTTTGCATTTAATGAGCTAATGTCATCAACTCCATCACGACTATCATTTAGGTTTTGATAAGACACCCCAGTATAACCTACACCAAGCACTAGCCATTCGTTAACAAAATAATCAACTCCAAGACCTGCGCTTACATCTAAACCGGTTTGTTTATAATCTGCCGTCTTATAGTTGTTACTCAAATAATTAACTCCAAAATCAACATATGGCAAAAGCCTATATTCATCACAATAAATGTATCTCAGATAGGGACCAACAGAAACACTATTCCATTTGTCTTCAAAACTTCCAGATTCACTTTTACTGGTTGAAAACCTACTTTCAACACCAAGTTCTAAATTATCAGACACAAAAGTCCCAAGTCTCGGAGCTAACTTAATCTCAGAATCTTTGATATCTCCCTGTGTTGAGGAGTTATAAGCAAACTTACCTCCTGCATTCCAATCTCCAGCGTTCCACCTTAGGGCGCCTTCATCTTCAGCAGCTGCATATTTAGTACATATACAGCTAGAAAGGGTCAAAATTGATAATACCGAAATAAACATTAGTTTTTTCATAATATAAAATTTTGTTTAGTTAATATCCATTAATTTACTCAAATTAATAATCATAACCAAATAATAACCAGTCTGTTACATTTTTTTGTATGGATTTTTATGAGATTTTTTTAACAAAATATTTTATAAATCATTAAATAATTTTATTCTATTTTTACTAAATATGAAATGGGAACAAGCACTTAAAGATTATAATTTATACTTAAAAATAGAACGCGGACTATCCGATAACTCTATAGATAATTATTCTCGTGATGTCACAAAACTTATTGGTTATCTTGAAAAAAATGCGATTAACTGTTCTCCAATTTCTGTTTCTGTAGAAATTATTAAACAATTTGTTTATGAAATTGCCAATGAAGTTAATGAACGTTCACAATCTAGAATTATTTCAGGTTTGCGTAGTTTTTTTAGCTATCTAGTTTTTGAAGACTACAGAAAAGAAAATCCGCTGGAACTCATTGAATCACCAAAAATTGGCAGAAAACTTCCTGATGTTTTAACAGAAAAAGAAATAGATACAATTATAGCTGCTATAGATTTCAGTAAGCCAGAGGGCGAGCGCAATAGAGCTATGTTAGAAACTCTTTATGGCTGTGGCTTACGTGTAAGTGAACTTGTTAATTTAAGAATATCCGATTTGTTTTTTAATGAAGGCTTTATAAAAGTAACTGGAAAAGGAGACAAACAAAGATTTGTTCCAATAGTTGATTCTACACAGAAATATATAAACATCTACAGGAAACACATAAGAAATCATTTAAGAATTCAACCTGGGTTTGAGGACACTCTATTCTTAAACAGACGAGGGAAGCAACTCACAAGAGCTATGGTATTTACCATAGTAAAGCAGTTAGCACAAAAAATAGATTTAAAAAAGAAGATTTCCCCACATACTTTTCGACATTCATTTGCTACTCATTTATTACAGAATGAGGCAGACTTGAGGTCCATTCAACTCATGCTAGGGCATGAAAGTATTACAACAACAGAAATATATGTTCATGTTGACAAAAGTCATTTAACTAAGGTAGTTGAAATGTATCATCCTAGAAAACAAAAATGACTATTAAAAACTAAGGTTAATGTTTCAAAAACTAACTACTATTTGAGTTTATAAACAACCATTAACCCTCCTCTATAGGGTAAAAACTCCCCACTTTTATTATAATTCTCAGCGCCATCCAAACGTTCTCCAGTTTCCAAAGAATACCCCTTATATGAAGCTTGTGAACTACCTCCTCCAACAAAGAGTTCCAAATTAAACCTATCGTTCAGTCTCCATTGGTAGCCTGTCGTTACACCAAATAATAAAGTATACCCTTCTTGATAATAATCAGTAGAAGAATATTGCCCTTTCTGCAACTTAAATTTTCCACCACCAACATGACCGCCTACAAAAAAACCATAACCAGCTTCTCTTGTATAATACCTAAACTCAGGAAAAAGCATTCCAAATTTATAGGGTTTACCATTTATCGTCCAAAAGGAGGCTGCCATATCTACCTGGAAAGTGGTTTTTTCTCCTATGTTAAATTCCACACCTAAGTTAGGAACAGCAGCTAAAGTTGTTATAGCATTCACTTTGATACTGGTTTGACTTTGTATAAATACTGGAGTACAAACAAATATTATAATTAGTATTCTTATTTTTTGATAAAACATATTGTACACTTTTAATATTACAGGGAGCAAATAATATTTCTTTATGAAAATACTAATTCATTAAGCTCCACAATTATTAATTCGATGATATATTGATATTTGCTGTTAACTAGGTATTGCTGCATAAATGAGGGCATAAAAAAAGAGTTAGTAAAACTACTAACTCTTATATATTAATAAAAGAAATATTTCTAAATGTTAGCAGCTAACCAATCTCCTACTTCAGTAGTTCCATAAGATTTTCCGCCTTCAGCAAGATCTTCAGTTACAACACCTTCAGCTAATGCTTTATTTACCGCATCTCTAATGTCTTTACCTTCATCTAATAAACCAAAGTTTTCAAACATCATAGCAGCTGATAATACCGTTGCCATTGGATTTGCAATATTTTTACCAGTGGCTTGTGGATAAGAACCATGAATTGGCTCAAATAAAGATATACTAGTTCCTAAAGATGCCGATGGCATTAACCCCATAGAACCAGAAATTACTGAAGCTTCGTCTGTTAATACATCTCCAAATAAATTTTCAGTAATTAACACATCATAATCTTTTGGCCATTGCACTAAACGCATCGCTACAGCATCTACAAACTCATAAGATACTTTAACCTCTGGGTAGTCTTTTTCCATACCCTGAACAGTTTCTCTCCATAAACGTGATGTTTCCATAACGTTAGCTTTATCTACACAACATAATTTTTTAGAACGTTGCATAGCTGCTTCAAATCCCTTTTTTGCTAAACGTGTTACTTCTTCTTTAGTATACATATTAGTGTCATACGCTGTATTTCCGTTGTCTTTTCTTCCTTTTTCACCAAAGTATACACCTGAAGTTAACTCACGGAAAAACACTAAATCAGTTCCTTCTATACGCTCTTTCTTTAAAGGCGACTTATCTAATAAAGAAGGAAACACAAACGTAGGTCTTACATTAGCAAATAAGCCTAATTTCTTGCGCATTTTTAGCAAACCTTGCTCAGGACGTACAGGAGCAGATGGGTCATTATCAAATTTTGGATGCCCAATTGCACCAAATAATACAGCATCAGAAGATGCACAAATTTCATGTGTTTCATCTGGATAAGGCTCACCTACGGCATCAATAGCAGCGGCTCCCGTTAATGCAGGCTTCCATGTTATTTCGTGTCCATATTTTGAAGCAATAGCATCACTTACTTTTACAGCTTGGTCTATTACCTCTGGTCCTATGCCGTCACCAGCTAAAAGAGCTATGTTTAATTTCATTGTTTGTATTCTTAATTAATAATAATATTTAACATTTTTTCTGTGGCTTTAATAGCCGATACTGTTTGATCTGAATCTAAGCCTCTTGTTTTAAATTCTTTATCAGGAGTTTTCCAAGTAATAATAGTTTCACATAAGGCATCAGAATTACTTCCTGGTGGTATGCGAACCGCATAATCTATTAAATTTGGCAACGTTGTTTTTTTCTTTTTGAAAGCATTCTTTATAGCATTCATAAAAGCATCAAACTGTCCATCACCCTGTGCATTTTCTTCAAAAGTTTCTCCTTCAATAATAATAGAAACTGTGGTTGAAGGCTTTAAACCTTTTGAATGTGTTAACACATAAGAGTTTACCTTTACTTTTTCTTCATAAGATTGATCTAAAACATCAGAAATAATATAAGGTAAATCTTCTTTGGTAACCACTTGTTTTTTATCACCCAGCTCAATAATACGCTGAGTAACCTTTTTTATTTCGTCATCATTAAGTTGAAGGCCTAGTTGCTGTAAATTCTTTTGAATATTAGCTTTTCCAGACGACTTCCCTAAAGCATACTGCCGTTTTCTACCAAAACGCTCAGGTAACAAGTCACTAAAATAAAGGTTCTTTTTATTATCACCATCTGCATGTATACCCGCAGTTTGTGTAAATACATTGGCTCCCACAATTGGTTTATTAGCAGGAATCATAACTCCTGAAAAATTCTCAACCAATTTACTCACAGAAAATAGTACTTTTTCATTTACAGCAATAATTATATCATTACTCATAAAATCATTTACAACAGCAATTGTACTTGCCATTGGTGCATTTCCTGCACGTTCTCCCATTCCGTTCACCGTTAGGTGTAAGCCGTCTGCACCTGCTTTTAAAGCCTCCATTACATTAGAAACACTTAAATCATAATCATTATGTGCGTGAAAATCGAAATGCAGATTAGGGTACAAATCCTTAATCTCTTTTACAAAATCAAAAGACTCTCTAGGAGTTAATACACCTAATGTATCTGGTAACATGATTCGTTTTACCTGTTGCGTAGATAAAAACTTAATAAACTCTAAAACATAATCCTTAGAGTCGCGCATACCATTACTCCAATCTTCTAAATAAATATTAGTTTCAATATTGTTTTTTGAAGCTAGTAGAATATTCTCTTCTATTTCCTTAAAATGTTGATTTGGAGTTTTTTTAAGCTGATGTGTTAAATGATTTAGTGAACCTTTAGTCAATAAATTTTGAACTTTTGCTCCAGCTTCTAGCATCCAATTTATAGACACTCCTTTATCCACAAAAGTTAATACTTCAACCTTATCAATATAATCATGTACGGCAGCCCAATTGGTAATATCTTTTACCGCTTGAAACTCTCCTTCTGAAACTCGTGCAGATGCAATTTCAATTCGGTCTACCTTTAATTCTTCTAGTAAAAGCTTAGCAATCGTTAGTTTTTCAGAAGCTGAAAACGACACTGTGGAGGTTTGTTCACCATCACGCAATGTAGTATCCATTATTTCTATTCTTCGCTTGCCCATTAAAAGTCTTTAATATATTCCAAAAAAGCATTTCATTATATAATGGAATGCTTTAATAATTTAACTTTATGATATGTTATTTTTCAACACTTAAAAAGGTCTTGTTTCTGCAAAGGTTTTAACTTCTTCCTTCATATTTTGCAAATAGTCAATATCATCAAAACCATTTAGCATGTTCCCTTTTTTGTAACCATTGATTTGAAATGATTCAGATTCTCCCGTTGCTACCAAAGTAACCTTTTGATTAGGTAAATCAACTGTTATTTCTGCTTTAGGATCAGCATCTATTGCATCAAATAATTTTTGAGCAAATTCTGGAGATACTTGAACTGGTAATACACCTATATTTAAACAATTATTTCTAAAAATATCTGCAAAGAATGATGAAATTACACAACGTAATCCAAAATCATAAACAGACCATGCAGCATGTTCTCTAGAAGAACCAGAACCAAAATTCTTTCCTCCTACTAATATTTTAGAACCTGCATATTTCGCATCATTTAAAGGGAAATCTGCAATAGGATTTCCTTCGGAGTCATATCTCCAATCTCTAAAAAAGTTATCTCCAAACCCCTTACGCTCTGTAGCTTTTAAGAAACGAGCAGGAATGATTTGATCTGTATCTACGTTTTCAATTGGTAACGGATAAGCTGTACTTGTTAATACTTCAAATTTATCGTAAGCCATTTTCTCTTTCTTTTTAAGCGTTAATTAATGTTCTTGGATCAGTCACTACCCCTTCAATTGCCGTTGCTGCCGCTACTAATGGAGAAGCTAACAATGTTCTAGATCCAGGTCCTTGACGTCCTTCAAAATTACGGTTAGATGTAGATACAGCTAATTTTCCAGCAGGTACTTTATCATCGTTCATTGCTAAACAAGCAGAACAACCAGGTTCTCTTAATACAAAACCAGCAGCTTCTAAAACCTTATCTAAACCTTCTTCTTTAATTTGATCTACCACTTTATGTGACCCTGGTACTAACCAAGCTGTAATATTATCTGCTTTTTGTTTTCCTTCAATAATTGAACAGAAAGCTCTAAAATCTTCAATACGTCCGTTTGTACAAGATCCTAAGAATACATAATCAACTGTTTTACCAATCATATCTTCACCTTCTGCAAACTGCATATAACCTAGAGACTTTTTATAAGTTGCCTCTCCTCCTTCTACATCACTTGCATTTGGAATAGATTGTGTTACACCAATACCCATACCTGGGTTAGTTCCATAAGTAATCATTGGTTCTATATCGGCAGCATCATAATTGAATTCTACATCAAATTCAGCATCTTTTTCGGTATATAAAGTTTGCCAATATTCCATAGCCTTATCCCAGCCTGCTCCTTTTGGTGTATGTTTTCTTCCTTTTATGTATTCAAAAGTCTTTTCATCTGGAGCAATCATACCACCACGAGCTCCCATTTCTATAGAAAGGTTACAAACAGTCATACGTCCTTCCATAGACATATCTTCAAAAACATCGCCAGCATATTCTACAAAATAACCAGTTGCTCCAGAAGTGGTTTGTTTAGAAATTATATACAATGCAACATCTTTCGGTGTTACTCCAAAACCTAATTTTCCATTTACATTAATACGCATTTTCTTTGGCTTAGGTTGCATAATACATTGTGTAGATAAAACCATTTCTACTTCAGAAGTACCAATACCAAAAGCAATAGCTCCAAAAGCACCATGAGTTGATGTGTGCGAATCTCCACAAACAATAGTCGACCCAGGTAATGTAATTCCATTTTCAGGTCCAACAATATGTACAATACCATTATTTCTATGACCTAACCCCCAGTGAGAAATACCATGTTCAGCCGCATTATTTGCTAAAGCTTCTAACTGATTAGCTGATAATGGGTCTGCCACAGGTAAATGCTGATTCCATGTTGGTGTATTGTGATCTGCTGTTGCAAATGTTTTTTCTGGGTACATTACACCAATACCTCTGCTTTTTAAACCAACAAAAGCAACAGGACTTGTAACTTCGTGAATAAAATGTCGGTCTATAAAAAACACATCTGGACCATCTTCTATATTTCTGACAACATGAGAATCCCAAACCTTGTCAAATAATGTCTTACTCATAAATAAATTTTTAATTGAATTATTTCTACTGCACCCTGAATAAAATTCTGGTTTATCTCGCCGTAAAGGGACACAAAGTTATAACTTTATTGCAGTTATTTAAAGCTTTATAAAGGTTTGTTATATACTTTTTATAAAATTGATAAAGGAAATGACATAAATTATATTTTATTCAACATAAAGATGATATCACTTATAATTTTCAAAAGAATAAAAAGATTAAAACTACAACAAGGTTTGCTAGTGGTTGTTATTTGGTATTTTTAATGAAAACCGCCGTATAGCATTCAATTAAGGATTAAAATAAGCTGATAATATTGATTACTCTTTTTCTATACTTTAATAAAATAAAAAATTAATTTTCTAACACTGGTTTTGCACCAGTGCACCCCTAT
The DNA here is from genome assembly GCF_045277075.1 of Seonamhaeicola sp. MEBiC01930. GTDB lineage: Bacteria > Bacteroidota > Bacteroidia > Flavobacteriales > Flavobacteriaceae > Seonamhaeicola. The sequence continues at coordinate 3,319,731 of NZ_CP104270.1, forward strand.
TATCTCTGAGAAGGATTCGATAATTTAAGCGTATATTCAGCAAGTAAGAAGGTATCAGAGCTAATTCACCAGATAAACCTAAACTTAAATCTAGAGTTGTTTGAGTTAACTTTATTGCCCCCAGACCCAGTATAAACACAAATCTTTGTCAAAATGTGATAACCACAAAAATTGGGGACCCCAAATGGATAAAGGTTTTTGATATTCAAGTAACTTTAAACAGGTTCGATTAATCTGATGAAATAGTCAATGCTACAAAATTTTTAGCTTCAAATGAAGGTGCAAATGCCTATGGTTCTGAATTCGTATTTGATGAAGATCCCAGTCAATTATTGATTACGTTAAAAATAAATCCACAAAAAGCAAGCAGCAAATTTAAACTAACTTGGTGCCACTTTTTATTAATGAATTTTCTTATTGAAGTATAAAATCTTCTTTGGTAAAACCATTGTTGAATTTTATACGGCTAAAGGTGTAAGTACCATTTTCACTATACTCCCCTTTTTCGTTTGGCACAAAGGATTTCCTAACAGTTGATATATAAAGACCATCAATAACTTCATACTCAAGGGTCATTTTTAAAATAGGTTTATCAATACCCCAATCTGGTAATGAAAAGAAAAACCAATCTACTAAATGAGTTTTAGGGTTGAAATATAAAATATACTCATCATTTTTCTCTTTTTTAGTAACATCTGCATCATAAGTTAAGCTAACCTTATCATAATTAACACCATCAACTTCTTCTGTACCTAAATATTTATAATTTGTACCAGGGTCTTGTAGCTTATACATCATGGTAAACCAATAAAAGTTCACTTTTCGTAAAAACACAGTTCCACCAAGGGCTTTTTCATCAGTAATCTGTTCCCCGTTTAAAGTAAGTGCTGGTTCTCCATCAATTAAAGATTGAACAGCTAAACCTTTTTCAGTTGGCAATACATTCCGCTGATGAATCTCATAAGAACCCCAAGAATGTTCTCCATCAAAGACATGACGCTCAAGAGAGACATCTTTTCCTTGGTCGTAATTATCATATACATAAAGAAACTCTACATCCTTTTTAGATGCCAGCTGTTCGTAACCTCCATTAAGTTCAACTAAACTATCTATTAGTGATTTAGATTTATCATCTGCAAATGTTTGCGCTTCACTATTAAAGCTGTTAATTAGAGTAATAGATATTGTAAAAAAAAGGGTTTTAAAAATTGATTGCATTATATTTTTATTTGGTTTAAAATTGTTTGTCGTGATTAAATAAGAAACTTACAGGAAAAACCTGCCCTTTTGTTAATAAACACGTTAATAAGTATGAGCCCAGTTGAATAAATCAGGTTTTAATTATATCTACTTTTATTAAAACCAAAGCCATGAGCCCAAGACAAATTAACCTGAAGGACATTCGTCCTGAGATTTCTTCAACAACAATTAATGATAATATGAGTAGTGATGAACGCTTTCAAAACCTAGTTTTGAGACCGGTTATTAAACTTCAAAATGATTTGTTTATTGCTGTCTTTAAGAATTATATTGTTAAACATAAATCGGTTTTTTACGACTTAACATTAGAAAAACGAATTGATTATATTGAAAACGCTATTCATAAGGACATGAAGTTCAGAAATTCTCTAAAAGGAATGATTATTGGATTATTTACGGTGGAAGAATACAGTTTATATATTCAAAACTCTTCTGCTTTAAACAAGCGAATGATGAACATTGTTAAAGAACGCCTACTAAGTCAAGTTCAATTATTTGAGAAGCCTGAGTTTATGGAAGCAGTTTAACTTATAACTTAATAAATTGATTTGAATAAGTTGAATCTTTTTCTCTTTTGATATACAAAGTATCTCTAGTTTCATTAAGCTTATAATGAATAATGAAATTAGTTTCTTTTTTTGGATTAATATGATTTAATTGTTTAAAGCTAATTTTATCTTCATCTCCATACCATTCGTTTTTTATTTCCTTTCCCCATTGATTTATTATCAATGTATCTTTAAAAAATACCAAACTAACAATGTTTATACTATTAACCGATTTCCATTTTCCATAAATGCCCTTATTAACTTTATTTTTAGAACAGTTTAAAATTATACATGATAAAAATAAAACTAGAAATAAAAACTTTAATTTATCCATCTTAACCTTCAATCAAAGACACCCCATTTAAATCAGTTGTCAAAACATCACTCATATAATCAAAAAAGGGTCGAACCGCCTGGAATGAAGCATTGACTTCATCCAAAAAGCCAGGAGCTAGAACCTCTTTATCTGTATATTTTTTGGTAAAGATATATTGCTTTTTCTTTATTAAATCTATGGCTTTGTGGTCTTTACTAAAACCTTTTGGCGCAGTTTTAACCTCGTCACCAACAAAAGTATCACCCCAAACACCGTTGAATTTTTTATTAGCAAGAACCTCCCTAATTTCGCTATCATCCATTTCAAATTCCTTTCTAATTCGTAATAAATCAGCTGGAGCTGGCTCCCAAAACCCTGTTGCAATAAAGCTTTCATTGTTAGGTTGAATGTGCAAGTAGTAACCCCCTCTTAATTTAGGTTTGGTTCTATGGAAAGATCCACCAAAATGTGTTTTATACGGTAATTTGTTTTTTGAAAAACGAACATCTCGATAAATACGAAACATTTTCATTTTATCAATTTCGTCATGTGAATTAAGAGTTTCAAATATAGAGTTATACACTTCTTTTACATCTGCTTCAATAGATTTAAACTCTTTTTTACGCTCATTAAACCAATCACGGTTGTTATTTTTTTCTAGTTTTTTAAAGAAATCTAAGGCCGATTTTGGTACAATTAAACTCATTTTGGATTTGTTTTTTGATTAATTAATGAAAAGAAAGGTTGTCTACTTTGTCATTTGAAAATTACAAAAAGCTTTTGGTTATTCAAACTCAACTTTGTTAAGAATTAATCCAGAAGCAGGTGCAATGTAATTCATTTTTACAAACACATTAGGTTCTAAACTGTGTTTTATGTCTTGAAGTGTTAATGCACCCTTACCTAAATCAATTAACGTCCCCATCATTAATCGAATTTGGTTACGCATAAAGCCCTTTCCTCTAACCCTTAACAAGTATGTGTTTTCAGGAAAATAGTTAGCTTTATAAATAGTGTTTTCTACCAGTTCGCAAGTTTCAATAACTCTATTAAAGATGCCATTTTCACTTGGTTTATAGCAATACGATTTCATGTAATGTTCACCTTCAAATAACTTAGCACCTTGTTTCATAAGTTCTATATCCAAATCGTCCAAGATAGTTGTCATTATTGGTGCACAAAACGGATGACACTTTTCGCCATAAGTAAATAAATACAGGTATTCCTTAGTTTTGGGATGATTGATAATATTAAACTTCTTATCAACTTCTTTAATCCCCAAAGCTCTTATATCTTGTGGCAGGTTATCATTAAAAAGTTTTAAGAACACTCCAAAATCTTCTATTGGCTCTTGTAAAAATAGCTCAAAAGCTGCACATTCTGCAGAAACCATAGCATCCGTTCTACCAGAACTTAAACTTTTAAAAGGTTTTTTTTCTAAGATAAAGTTTAAAGTTCTATCTACCATTAAGTGCAAGGTTTTAACATTAGGTTGCTTCTGCCAACCATGAAAGCGATACCCTAAATACTGAATAGTAATAACATAAAAGTACTTCTTCATTATAAGTTTTTAACGCTACGAAAAGTACAGCCTTTTATCAATTATGACAAAATTTTTATAACTTGTTAATCTAATCACTAACTAAAAATTCATTATTTATGACAGATTCAGCAACAAACAAACCTGCTATTTGGTTTTGGATTGTGAGTGTTATAGCTCTTATTTGGAACGGAATGGGCGTTAACGCATATTTGCAACAAGCCTATAATACGAAAGGTTATCAAGAAATGTATACTGCAGAGCAACAGGAGATTGCAGCTAATATGCCATCATGGGTTACTGCACTTTTTGCCGGAGCATTGGCAGCTATAGGACTTTTAGTGCGCAAATCTTGGGCTACAAAACTTTGGTTATTATCCTTAATTGCGGTTATTGTTCAAATGGGATATATTCTAATTAATGGTTATGCGTCAAGCATAGGAATGACTATTATGATTATTGTTTTGGCAGTCGTATTTTATTGGTTTTCTAAAATGTCAGGATCAAAAGGCTGGCTTAAATAAGTTAAACCACCAATTATATGTTGAAGGTATTAGAATTAACTAGCTAATACCTTTTTTTTTGGCGTTACCTTTATCCTGAACTTTGTTCAGGACCTAAGTCCGGCTTTCCGTTATATTTTTTTGCTTGTTCTAGACACATCACGCTTTGAGAGCGACACTCGAACAGACATAAAAAAGGATGATACTTTACAATGCCTAACGCGTTTAAGACTATTTACGGCGTCCTTTTCTTGATTCCAGCCGTAGGAAATAGAAGTTCTAATATGCGATATGCTTTTGCCTTTGCCTATCATTTCTGAATTTTTTTAGATATATTTTTATTTGATTTGCTAAATCATAGACTTACTATGTAAGTTTCGAATTTAGTTTCTTATATATATCCGATGAACTTAAAACTATTTTGTAGGAAAAAAAAAAAATTGCGTAGTAAAAATAATATGTGTAAGTTAGTTGTTCAAAATATTCGCGAAACTATTTTGGTAATAAATATTATTGTATAACATGGTATACATAAAGCATACCGTAAAATTTAAAAATTTATGAATTTACAAAAATTAAACGTTCAGGAAATGCAAGTTGGGGAATTAATGGAAACATCTGGTGGTGGTGATGAACCGTCACTTTGGGATCAATATTGGGATGTAATGACAGATCCTAATAGTCATGGGTGGCTTTTGGGTCCTTTGGTGTATCCTTTTACGCAAATAGATTAATGGATACGCATACTTCTTAAACATAAGAATATAACTTTAAATGTCTGACTATTTTAGTAATTAAGTTTACTAAAGTCAGACGTTTATGATTTATATCAGGAAAGCAAGCGTTAGTTGTTTTTTTATCTTTTTTCTTTATTAATTCAACCTAGTGCTTCAGTTATAAGTTTAAAGTTAATCACATTAATCCAAACATAATAGTTAAGATACCCCAACAAATTGTTAAAAAGTAAAAGCTTAAAAGTTTTTTCTTGTTATCTCTTTATTTGCATTTTAAAACCCTATGAACTTCAGTTCAGACCCTATACACAACCTCGAAAACCTTATTGCTAAAAACACAACAAAAAGTATTTCTATTTATTTACTGGTAGTTATAACGCTTATTGGTGTTTTAGCCTGTTTACCCATTATTAAGGTAGATATTAGCAACCAAAGTCGTGGTGTTGTACGTGCCAAACAAGACAATAGCCCATTAACCAGTGTTGTTAGTGGTAAATTAACCCAAGTCCATTTAAAAAACAACCAACAGGTTAACAAGGGCGACACATTATTAATTATTACCACTGATTATATAAAGGCACAGAAAACACTTAACGATTCCTTGTTGCAACAGGCAGAAATAGAGTTTGTCGATTATACAAATTTAACCAATAATAAACCGAAACTACTAAAGGATAACGTCATAATTGATAACTATGAACGCTATTTGTTGCAGAAACAAGAGTTGGTAAGCAAAGTACAACAGGCAAAAATCAACTTTAATCGTTACGAACAACTATTTAAAAAACAAATTGTTGCCCTATCAGAATACGAAACTTATTTGTACAGTTTAAAGTTCGCCAAGGAAGCGCTTAATAGCTTTATTAAACAACAACAGGCACAATGGCAATCCAAAAAACGTGAGATAGAGACCCAAATAAAAAACCTTAAAAGCAAAAAAGAGCAATTTATATCAGAGAGCAACAACTACGTGCTTACTGCGCCTATTTCTGGAACTTTAGAAAATGTGTTGGGTTTGCAAGTAGGCTCATTTGTTAACGCTTCTCGAATTATAGCAACAATTTCTCCAAACAGTAATTTAATTGTAGAAAACACAGTTTCTCCAACAGACATTGGTTTGTTAAAAATTGGTCAGGATGTAAAATTTCAGCTTGATGCCTTTAACTACAATCAATGGGGAATGCTCGAGGGAAAGATTATGGACATAGATAAAAATATAACCATACAAGACAATTTCGCAATTTTTAAAGTACGCTCTAGCTTAAACTCTAAACAGTTAACGCTTAAAAATGGCTATACAACCAATATTTCAAAAGGCATGACATTAACCACGCACTATTTTATAACACGCAGAAGTTTATATGAATTACTATTTGATAAGATAGATGATTGGTTTAACCCTAAAATCATTGATTAATGGACTATATGAAAGTTTGAAATCAAAATTCGTTATTCGTTACTCTAAGTTCATAAAATGCCAAGTATAAAAATAAAACAACACGACATTAAAGATTGCGGAGCAGCATGTTTAGCATCTATTGGCAATCATTTTGGCATTAATTTGCCTATTGCTAGAATACGGCAGTTTGCTAATACCGACAAACGTGGTACAAATGTTTTGGGTATTATTGAAGCTGCAGAAAAAATGGGTTTTATAGCCAAAGGTGTAAAAGGCGGTTTAGACTCAATACCAAAAATACCTTTACCCGCTATTGCACATGTGGTTGTTGGTAAACAATTGCAACATTTTGTGGTTATTTATAAAGTAACTAAAAAGTGTATTCAAGTTATGGACCCGGGAAATGGAAAACTCATTACCTACAGTTATGAGGATTTCAAAAAAACATGGACAGGAGTTTTAATATTATTTGCCAAAAATGATAATTTTAAAAACGTTAACGAAAAAACCAGCGCCTTTAGACGCTTTTGGGATTTAATACAACCTCATAAAACCATTTTAATACAAGCACTTTTTGGAGCTACAGTTTTTACAATACTTGGTCTCGCCATGTCTATTTATGTTCAAAAAATAACAGATTATGTATTGGTTGGCGCAAACCGAAAGTTACTTAACCTGTTAAGTATTGTTATGGTTGCTGTTATTTTACTACAGGCTTATATTGGTAGTAAAAAGAGCATTTTTGTTCTTAAAACAGGACAGTTGATAGATGCCAAACTAATTTTGGGATACTACAAACATTTGCTCCAGTTACCGCAACGCTTTTTTGATACCATGCAGATAGGTGAAATTACTTCGAGAATAAATGATGCAGTAAAAATTCGTGCTTTTATAAACAATGTAGCCATAGATATGCTGGTAAATATTTTTATAGTGGTGTTCTCATTTGCTCTAATGTTTACGTACTACTGGAAATTGGCACTGGTAATTTTATTGGTTATTCCGTTTTATATCTTGGTTTATTATTTAATGAATCGATTTAACAAAAAAGTAGAACGTAAACTCATGGAAAATACGGCAGAACTTCAAACACAATTGGTGGAAAGCATTACGCATATAAGAACTGTTAAAGAGTTTGGTATTGAAGAATTTTCGAATATTAAAACTGAAAACCGATTTGTAAAACTATTATTTAATACTTATAAATCTGGACTAAATGGTATCTTCTCCGGAACTTCAACACAGTTATTGGCATCAATTTTTACTGTTATTTTACTTTGGATAGGTTCTGGCTATGTGCTGGATAATGAGATTACCACAGGAGAATTGTTTTCATTTTATGCCCTTATTGGATATTTTACATCTCCTGTTACCTCTTTGGTTGGGATGAATAAAACTGTACAAAATGCATTGATTGCGGCCGACAGGTTATTCGAAATTATGGATTTAGAACGTGAGGAAACGGAGAATAAAATCAACCTTATCAAAGAAAATCTTGGAGATATTGTTTTTGAAAATGTATCATTTAGATATGGTTCAAGAACAGAGGTTTTTAACAATTTTAATGTTGCCATTAAAAAAGGACAAACAACAGCGATTGTTGGAGAAAGTGGGAGTGGAAAAACTACGCTTATAGCTTTACTCCAAAATTTATATCCTATTAAAGAAGGCAATATATATATTGGAGATTACGATTTAAAGTATATTCATTACAAAAGTTTAAGACAACTTATTGGAGTTATACCCCAACAGCTTAATTTATTTTCTGGTACAATCATAGAAAATATTGCATTAGGAGAAAATTTTCCTGATATGCAGCGCATTATCGAATTATCTAACAAACTGGATATCAATAAATTTGTAGAAAAATTACCCAATAGCTTTGAAACTCAAATAGGAGAAAATGGAGCGATGCTATCTGGAGGGCAAAAACAACGTATCGCCATTGCAAGAGCCTTATATAAAAATCCAGAAATATTATTAATGGACGAAGCAACCTCTGCTCTCGATACTCATTCTGAAACTATTGTAAAACGAGTTATTGAAGATTTCAAATCACATGGCAAAACAATTATCGTAATTGCACATAGATTAAGTACTATAGCAAATGCAGACATTATTTTGGTTATGGAAAATGGAACAATTGTAGAACAAGGAAATCATAATAATCTACTATCCAAAAAGGGTAAGTATTTTGAACTTTGGAATAAACAAAGCTTGGTTTAAGCCAAATTTGAATTGTTTTAAGTTTGGTACGGGCCTACTTACGAAAACCCTAACTGATTTTCTATTCGGTTTGTATTTGCTAAGTTAGCAACAAAACTTTAGGTATTATCCTTAATTGCTGTAATAATACAAATGGCTTACATACTAATAAATGGTTATGCCTCAAGTATAGGAATGACCATTATGATTATTGTTTTGGAAATAGTGTTTTACTGGTTTTCTAAAATGTCAGGATCAAAAGGTTGGCTTAAATAAGTTAAACCACCAAATTACATGAAGGCATTAGAATTAACCATCTAGTGCCTTCTTTTTTTAAAAGAAATCTATTTTAAAAAGACCGAAGGTTATTTTGCGCCGTAGGCATTATAGACACTCAATTGTTCAGGCGTTAGCAGACTTTTAATTGCCTGTTTTGTTTCTACAAGTTTAGCTGCCATTTTCTTCATAAAGGCATTTGATTTTCTTTCAGATTTTGATGCTTTATTTTCATACAGAATCATACCCTTATAAATCTCTTTAGCTTTATTGATTTGCTCTTTAGAAAGCTCTAAATTCTTATCACTCTCGGTAAGCATAATATTATCTCGCTTTATCAAATTATTTATCTGAGAATCAATATTATTTTGGGCAAAAACAACTGAAGATGTCATCAATAAAAACAAAAACGACAGTATATTTTTTTTTGTATTCATGGGGCTAAATATTAAAATTATACGATAAATATAGTGAAATTTGCTTATTAGTGTCGGTTCTTCAATTCTGCTTCAATGTCTTTTAAGCTAAATCCTTTAGCTTGAAGGAGCATTAAATAATGAAATAACAAGTCTGCCGATTCATATAAAAATAATTCATCGTTCTCATCCATAGCTTCAATTACCGTTTCTACAGCCTCCTCTCCTACTTTTTGAGCTACTTTATTAATGCCTTTTGAAAACAAACTTGCTACATATGATTTGGTAGTATTTTTATTAGCTACACGTTCTGAAATTACGTCCTCTAATGTTGAAAAGAAACCATAAGATGGCTTATTCTCTTCTCCCCAGCAATTATCAGTTCCTTTATGACAAGTGGGTCCAACCGGGTTTACTTGAACCAATAAGGTGTCATTATCACAATCGTTTTTAATATCTACTAAATTCAAGAAGTTCCCACTTTCTTCACCTTTAGTCCATAATCGTTGTTTGCTTCTACTGAAAAAGGTTACTTGTTTCGTGTTAATAGTTTTTTGATAAGCTTCTTCATTCATGTAACCCAACATTAAAACATTTTTTGTTGTAGCATCTTGAATAATAGCCGGTACTAAACCGTTTGAATCGTATTTTATTTCCATAGCTTAAAGTCGTACTTCAATATTATGTTCTTTTAATTCTTTCTTTAAATCTGGAATTGGAATTTCACCAAAGTGAAATACGCTTGCGGCCAAAGCTGCATCAGATTTACCTTCTACAAATGTATCTATAAAATGTTGCACATTACCCGCTCCTCCAGAAGCAATGATTGGAATATTCAATGCATCAGATAATTTTGCTAAAGCTTTATTTGCAAAGCCTCCTTTTGTTCCATCATGATTCATAGATGTAAATAAGATTTCTCCTGCTCCTCTTTCTTCTACTTCTTTCGCCCATTCAAACAAATCAATTTCAGTTGGAATGGTTCCACCTGCTAAATGCACTTTCCATTCACCATCTATTTGTTTCGCATCAATTGCCACTACCACGCATTGACTTCCAAATTTATCAGCTAATTCATTTACTAATTCTGGGCGTTTCACAGCAGAGGAATTGATGGATACTTTGTCTGCTCCATTTTTCAATAAGGCGTCAACATGCTCCACTGAAGAAATCCCGCCGCCAACAGTAAATGGAATATTTACCTGTTCAGCAACATGCAATACCATTTCCAAAGTTGTTGCTCTTGCTTCAAGAGTAGCCGTTATATCCAAGAACACCAACTCGTCTGCTCCATAATCAGCATATTGTTTTGCCAATTCTACAGGATCTCCGGCATCACGTAAGTCAACGAAATTGACACCTTTAACAGTACGTCCATTCTTTATATCCAAACATGGTATGATACGTTTAGTTAACATTGACTATATAATTTTCTAATTGTTTTAAACTTATTTTATTTTCATAGATAGCCTTCCCTATGATTGTACCTTCACAACCTAGTGCAGCCAATCTTGGTAGTTCTTCAAACTTTGATATTCCACCGGATGCAATTAATTTAACACCACCTAATTCACTCAGCATTTTTTCATACAAATCAAATGATGGTCCTTCAAGCATACCGTCTTTGGCAATATCAGTACAAATCACATAAGACACACCTTCGCTCATATAATTCTTTACAAAAGGGATTAACTCTTCATCGGATTCTTCTAACCAACCACTTATAGCAATTTTTTCATTATTTGCATCGGCACCCAGAATGATTTTATCATTTCCAAATTTTGACAACCAACTTTTAAATACTTCTGGTTTTTTAACCGCAATACTACCACCAGTAATTTGTCCGGCACCAGAATCGAAGGCAATTCTTAAATCATCATCTGTTTTTAACCCTCCGCCAAAATCAATCTTTAAATTAGTTTTAGTAGCAATTAGCTCCAAAACCTTATGATTTACAATATGACTAGCCTTAGCACCATCCAAGTCAACTAAATGCAAAAACTCTATACCGTGGTCCTCATATTGTTTAGCTATCTCTAGCGGGTTCTCATTATACACCTTCTTTGTGTTATAGTCTCCCTTGGATAGCCTAACACATTTACCTTCAATAATATCTATAGCGGGTATAATTCGCATCTTATAATTCTATAAAGTTTTGTAATATTTTAGCACCTTCATTTCCACTTTTTTCTGGGTGGAATTGGGTACCATAAAAATTTTCATGTTGCAGCGCAGAGGCATAATTAATTTCGTAATCAGTGGCAGCTATGGTTTCATCACAATGTTCTGCATAATAGCTATGAACCAAATACATGTATTCGTTCTCCTTGATGTCTTTAAATAAATCAGACTTTAGTTCCTTTATAACATTCCAGCCCATTTGCGGTACCTTAACATCTTGCGAAAAGCGTTTTACTTTAGTTTGAAAAATACCTAAACCATCTGTATTTCCTTCTTCAGTATGCAAACACATTAGTTGCATACCTAAACATATACCTAAAACTGGTTGTTTAAGATTGGGAATTAAAATATCCAAACCGCTTTCCTTAAGCATTTTCATTGCAGAACTTGCTTCTCCTACACCTGGAAATATAACCTTATCGGCAGCTTTAATTTCATCCGGGTCTTTTGATAACACAGCATCATATCCTAATCGGTTAAAAGCAAACTGAATACTTTTAATATTTCCAGCTCCGTAATCTATTATTACTAATTTCATTTCTTCTCGATACAATTTCTCGTACTTATAAATCATTCGAAGTAAAAATAATTATAACATTCCTTTTGTACTTGGCAAAAACATCTTATTGGCATCTCTTTTTACCGCCATTTTCATAGCTTTTGCAAAAGCTTTAAAGATACCTTCAATTTTATGATGCTCGTTTACGCCTTCAGCTTTTACATTTAAATTACATCTAGCTCCATCTGTAAACGATTTAAATAAGTGGAAAAACATTTCTGTTGGCATATCCCCTATTTTTTCTCGTTTAAACTCAGCATCCCATTCTAACCAATTTCTTCCTCCAAAATCTACAGCTACCTGAGCTAAACAATCATCCATAGGTAAACAGTAGCCATAGCGTTCAATTCCCAGTTTATTTCCTAATGCCTTGTTGAATAATTCCCCTAAAGCTATCATAGTATCTTCTATAGTGTGATGCTCATCCACATCTAAATCACCATTAACTTTTACGGTTAAATCCATAGCGCCATGACGTCCTATTTGATCTAACATATGATCGAAGAATGATAAACCAGTAACAATATCATTCTTACCAGAACCATCAAGATTCAATTTTATATATATCTGAGTTTCATTAGTATTACGAGTAATCTCTTCAACTCTATCTTTAAGCTTTAAAAATTCATATATTTCTTTCCAATCTGTACTAGTCAATGATATGCAATCTAATATCTCTTGCTGAGATGCTTCAATTTCATCTACTCCTAATTCAGGATTTTCTGAAAGATAAATCCCCTTTGACCCTAGGTTTTTGGCCAACTCCATATCAGTGATTCTATCCCCTAAAACAAATGAATTTTCCAAATCATAATCTTCAGTAAAATACTTAGTTAATAAACCAGTTCTTGGTTTACGTGTATCAGCATTCTCATGTGGAAATGTTTTATCAATATGAATAGCAGAAAATTTAACGCCTTCTTTCTCAAAGGCATCAATAATCTTGTTTTGTGCTGGCCAAAAGGTATCTTCAGGAAAAGAATCTGTTCCTAAGCCATCTTGATTGGTAACCATAACCAATTCAAAATCAAGTTCACAAGCTATTTTTGCCATGTACTGAAAGACTTTAGGATAGTATTCTAATTTCTCTAAACTGTCCAATTGATAATCAACTGGCGGTTCAAGAACCAAAGTTCCATCTCTATCTATAAACAATACTTTTTTCATGGTATAGATTTTAAAGTATCTATTAATTTTTTGTTTTCTTCAGGTGTTCCAACTGTAAAACGCAATGTGTTTTCACATAGCGGTTGCGTGGTTCTGTTTCTAATTACAACTCCATTTGCTATTAATTGGTTGTAACGCTCTGTAGCATTATCAACTCTAGCTAAAACAAAATTTGCCTCAGTTGGGAAAATTTCGTTTATAAAACTTACCTCTCCTAATGCCTCTATAAGAACTTCCCTTTGTTCTAAAATTGAATTTACCTCAGAAGTTACAGCATCTAAATTTGAAACACGCTCTAAGGCACGTTTTTGAGTTAATTCATTAACATTATAAGGCGGTTTGATTTTGTTTAAAATAGTAATAATTTCTTTAGAAGCATAACATAACCCTAAACGTATTCCCGCTAAGCCATAAGCCTTAGAAAGCGTTTGTGTTACAACTAAATTTGGATATTTTGACAACTCTGAAATCCAACTTTTTTCGTTTGAAAAATCAATATAAGCTTCATCTATAACCACCAATCCATCAAAACCGTCAAGTAATTGTCTGATTTTTTTTGAAGCCATAAGATTGCCTGTTGGGTTATTTGGCGAACAAATAAAAATCATTTTAGAATTAGAATCAACAGCATTTAAAACCGCTTCCACATCAGGTTGAAAATCTTGATTTAATTGCACTTTACGTTCTTCAACTTCATTTAAATTAGAAAGCACTGTATACATGCCATAAGTTGGCGGAAGTGTAATTACGTTGTCTTGTCTAGGCTCACAAAACGCTCTGAATAACAAATCCAAAACTTCATCACTACCATTTCCTAACAAGATTTGATCTTCAGACACCTTTTTTTGTTCAGCCAAAACAGCTTTTAAGTTCCGTTGTAAAGGATCAGGGTAGCGATTTACACCATTTTCAAATGGATTTTCGTTAGCATCTAAAAACACCATTTTAGATCCATCTGAAACATATTCATCACGGGCAGAACTATAAGCCTTCATTGCCTTAACGTTTCCTCTAATTATATTTTGAATTTTGAACGTTTTCATTTTAAATCTTTCAATCTAATACTAACCGCATTTTTGTGTGCTTGCAAACCTTCAGCTTCAGCCATTAATTCAATTGTTTCACCAATATTCAAAATGCCTTCTTTAGATATTTTTTGGAACGTCATACTCTTCATAAAGCTATCTAAATTTACACCAGAATATGCTTTACTAAATCCGTTTGTAGGCAAGGTATGATTGGTTCCAGAGGCATAATCTCCAGCACTTTCTGGCGTATAATCTCCAATAAATACCGAACCTGCATTTCTTATGTTATCAATATAAAAATCTTCATTCTTAGAACAAATAATAAAGTGTTCTGGTCCGTATTGATTTATTAACTCTAAAGCTATTTTGTCATCTTCAACATAAATAGATTTTGAATGCGCTATAGCTTTTTCTGCAATTGCCTTTCTAGGCAAAACCACTAATTGTGCCTCTACTTCTTTTGAAACTTCAGAAATCATTTTTTTTGAAGTAGATACCAAAATCACCTGACTGTCTGCACCATGTTCTGCCTGACTCAATAAATCTGAAGCAATATAACTTGCATTAGCCGTTGCATCTGCAACAACTAACAATTCACTAGGTCCAGCTGGCATATCTATTGCTACACCAAACTTGGTAGCTAATTGTTTAGCAACCGTTACAAACTGATTACCGGGTCCGAAAATCTTATAAACCTGCGGAATAGTTTCTGTACCAAACGTTAATGCTGCAATAGCCTGGATACCGCCAACCTTAAATATTTTAGTAACACCGCAAAGTTTTGCTGCGTATAGAATTTCTGCAGCTAATTTACCTTGTTTATTAGGAGGTGAACATAATACAATCTCATTACAGCCAGCAATTTGAGCAGGTGCTGCCAACATTAAAACTGTTGAAAACAAAGGGGCTGTTCCTCCTGGAATGTACAACCCTACACTTTCAATGGCGCGTTTTTCTTGCCAACATTCTACACCATTGGTAGTCTCTAATCTAACTTTAGAGGTTTTTTGTGCCGCATGAAACGCCTCTATATTCTGCTTAGCGCTTTTTATTGCCGTCTTTAAAGCTTCCGGAATGGTTGTAACAGCTTCATCAATCTCTTCATTAGAAACTAAGTTATTATTCAAAACCACCTTATCAAAACGCTCAGTGTATTCCTGAATGGCCTCATCTCCATTTTGCTCTACATTAGTAAAAACTTCACTTACAATTCCTTCAATATCATCTACAGTTTGTGTAGGACGTCTTAAAATAGCCTTCCAAGTATTTTTATCTGGATTGTTTATTATTTTCATAATCTTATAATCAAAAGACACTAAAACTACTCTAATGCTTTATAGCACCATTTTTTCTATTGGACAAACCAAAATACCTTGTGCTCCGTTAGCTTTTAATTCATCTATGACTTCCCAAAATTCATTTTTACTAATTACAGAATGTACAGAACTCCACCCCTCTTCGGCTAATGGTAAAACCGTTGGACTTTTCATTCCTGGTAATACACTTATAATTTTTTCTAATTTATTATTTGGAGCATTCAGCAAAACGTACTTTGATTGCCTTCCTTTTAAAACTGATTGAATTCTAAATTTAATTGTTTCAAGAATGGCTTTACGTGTTTCATTTAACGTAGGAGAAATAGCTAAAACCGCTTCCGATTTTAATAAAACTTCAATTTCTTTTAATCCATTTTTAAACAATGTACTTCCGCTAGAAACAATATCGCAAATACCATCGGCTAAACCAATATTTGGAGCTATTTCTACAGATCCATTAATAATATGCAATTGTGCTTCAACACCTTGCTCAATTAAAAACTTTTTTACAGTTTCTGGGTAAGATGTTGCAATTTTTTTTCCGTTTAAATCTTTTAAAGATGTAGCATCCGAATCTTTTGGAACCGCAATAGATACCTTACACTTAGAAAATCCAAGTTTCTCTACAACTTCTATACCTTCACCTTTTTCAATTAATACATTCTCACCAATAATAGCAGCATCTACCACGCCGTCTTTTAAATACTGTGGAATATCACCATTACGCAAATAAAACACTTCAACTGGGAAATTTCTAGCTGATGCTTTTAATTGATCTTTTCCGTTATCGATTGAAATACCGATATCTTTTAAAATTTGCATCGAGTCTTGGTTTAAACGACCCGATTTCTGCACTGCAATTCTTAATTTACTCATTTTGTTTTTGTTATGAGTTTGAAACAATCTTGTTGATTTTAGAAATGAAAAACCCGCTTGATTGTCTCAAACGGGTTTAAATATATTTTCATTTTATTCAATACATCCTTACTTCGCTTGAGGGCAAATATAAAAATGATGATGTGTTTGAATAAAAGTCATGTTTTTATTTCTTTTTGCAAATATCTATAATAAAGATGTATTATACCAAATTATTTTACAAAAATTATTGATTACCCAAAATTATAGGTAAACCACTTTCTCCTGAACCAATAACAATAACCTTGCTATTTGGTGACTCTGACAATTTCATAGTAGCTTCTATACCTTTATCCTGAAGAATTTTATCTGTTAAAGAAGCACTTAATATTTCATTAGATTTTGCTTTACCTTCAGCTTCTATTATCTGTTTTTGAGCTTCTTTTTCAGCAGTTACCAATCTAAACTCATACTCTAAAGACTCTTGCTCCTGCTTTAATTTACGTTCAATAGCATCCTTAATAGATGGTGGTAATGTAACATCTTCAACTAATACACGTTTAACATTTAAAAATTGACCATCTAGTTCCTTACGAACTTCTTCCAATATTTCTTGTTCAATAACATCACGCTTACTGGAATATAATTGTTCTGGAGTGTAGCGTCCCACAACACTTCTAGCTGCAGAATTAATAGCAGGATCTAATAACTCTACTACAAAATCTTTTCCCTTAGTTTTTATTAAACTTCCCAAATTACTATACTCTGGTTCAAACCAAATTGTACCGTTAACTTGTACTTGTAATCCATCCACAGAAAGCACATTCATTTTATCTGAAATAGATTGCTGTCTCACTTTAAACACCAACATTTCATTCCAAGGGGCAACAATATGAAAACCTTCACCATAAGTTTTCTCAGTGTTAATCCCATCACCAAAACGCTCGAAAATAACCCCACCTTCACCTGGGCCTATTGTTACGGCAGATTTACTAATTAGTACAATTAAAATTACTAGACCTATTATAATTGGCACTCCTATTTTAGGTAATTTTTCCATTTTATATTTAGTTTATATTAATCCGTTATATTTTCTTAGAAACCATTCAACAGATAAGCTAATAGCTATAATTGCTAAAAGATATTTCCAGTCTATCAAAGGTATGGTATTTTTATGGCTTTTTTGAATTGAGACATAACGATTATCATTAATTAAATCACTTATCAAATCAGCCGTATCATCTATAAAATAACTCTTACCATCACTATTAGTAGCTAACTGCTGAAGCTTTGTTACATTGGCATTTAAAAATTGTTGTTCAACATTGTATTCTAAAATGGTAAAATTCCCTGATACACTAATATTCTCTTCATTAACTTTTACCGTAAAACTATACTCTGATGCAGGTAAACTACTTAAGTCTACTTGATAATTATTGTTTTTTAAAACAAATGGAAATTCAATTTCATTATCAGACAAATTATCTTTTACTTTTATTGTTAAAGTATTCCTATTGTCAAACTCATAGTTTTTATCAAAAAACTGAGCATTAATTATTATGTTACTACTGCCTATATAAAATGATTCATAATCAACATTTAGTCTTCTTCTTAATTTATTAGTAGCAAGATATTGAACCAGTTTACCAATAAAATTATCAAAATCACCAAAGCTCTTACCGTTCAGATAACTCTGTGCACGCCATTTCCATATATTTTCTCCAAAAAGCACAGACTCTCTAGCTCCATCTGCTTCAAAAGTTACAAGTAGCGGTTCATTAATTGAATTATTTCCTACTCTTTTAGTCAAAATATTTTGATAAGGAATTTTAAAACTAATAGAACCGTAATTAGATTGCAATGGTGGAAATGTTTCAAAACTAATATCATCAATTTGAAAAGGAGTGAAATTCAAATTAAAATCAGCTTGATACTCTTCAGTTTGAAACACTACTTCATGCGAAAAATAGGAACTTATTGAATTTAGAAAGTTCAAATCTGTCTTACTACCAACTATTGTGAATTTGTTTTCCCCTTCTAGAGCTCTATAAATTGATTTAAACTTATTATTTGGCTGATACAGTATTACCAATTGAAAATCACCTATTTGATCTAAAATATTATTAGGATTAAAAAAATGAACTGACCGCTGTTCATTACTCTCAATACTATTCTTAAAAGCGCCTAAATCTGGGTGAATCAAGTCACTCACAATTGCAATTTTTGTTTTCTGATCTATGATTTCAACAGCAAAATTCTTGATGTTATTCACCTTGTTTTTTTCAGTTTGTATAGGAATTAAACTTACTTTATAACTGTTTGTTCCAATAACGTTAGCTGGGAGTGTTAAATTTACAACTTTAGAATTGTTAGTTTTAGAAAAACTTACTGGCTCTGAATGCACAATTGTATTACCCTTTGAAACTTCTAATCGGGTGTTAATAGTGTTGTTTCCATTATACACCAAAATAGCCTCAACTGGAAATCTATTTTTTAAATAAGCATACTTATTTACATTTAATTGCTCAATCTTTAAATCTGTATAAGTAATTGTGTCTCCTAAAATTACAGGGTAAATAGATTGCTTAAAATAACCTGTAGCAAACTGATAATCATTACCAAAAGTTTGATTTCCGTCAGTTACTATTATGGTTGGTGAAATTGATGCTTTAAATATTTCTGAAAGTTGACCAAAAGCTTTATCTATATTTGTTTCCTTTTCTTCAAAGGTTAAAGAATCTGACACCTTAAGTGAATTTCCTAAAGTATACGACGAAACATTAAATTTACTCTTTAGCTCTTCATTATTAAGTAAATTCTCGACTAAGCTTTTAGTTGACTCATCTCGCTTTAAATGTTTAATGGAGCTGGAGTTATCTATAGCTAAAACCAAATTTGGCTTTTCTGTATAAACCTTAACTTGTTCGAATTTTGGATTTACAATGAGTAATAAAACTGAAAAAATTGTTAAAAACCTCAGAAATGTAAAAAGTATATTACGTTTAAAGTTTTTTGTTTTTGACTTATATCTATACTGAAAAAGCGCTATAAATAGCGCTAATATTCCTGATAATATGATATAAATTAAAGTTTCAGCAGACATATATTATGTTAGCATTCCACCATCTACATTTAAAGTTTGTCCTGTAACATAAGCAGACAAATCACTTGCAAGGAACACACATGCATTTGCTACATCTTCCGGAGACCCACCTCGTTTCAATGGTATTCCTGCTCTCCACCCTTTAACAACTTCCTCATCCAATTTAGCTGTCATTTCAGTTTCAATAAACCCAGGCGCAATAACATTGCTACGTATATTTCTAGAACCTAACTCTAATGCTACAGATTTTGAGAAACCAATTATACCAGCTTTAGATGCAGCGTAATTGGTTTGTCCTGCATTACCTTTTACACCTACAACAGAACTCATATTAATAATTGAACCTTTACGTTGTTTAAGCATAGTACGCTGAACCGCTTTTGTCATGTTAAACACTGATTTGAGATTAACTTCAATAACCTTGTCAAAGTCTTCTTCACTTATCCTCATTAACAAATTATCTTTGGTAATTCCTGCATTATTTACCAATACATCTATACTTCCAAATTCTTTGACTACTTCCGCTGCAAGGTCTTGAGCCTCAATAAAACTAGCAGCATTACTTTGATATCCCTTAGCTTTCACACCTAAAGCGTTTAACTCATCTTCTAATGCTTTTGCTGCATCAACAGAAGAACTATAAGTAAAAGCCACATTAGCACCATGTTCTGCAAATACTTGAGCAATTCCCTTTCCTATTCCTCTACTAGCTCCAGTAATTATGGCAGTTTTTCCTTCTAATAATTTCATAATTCAATATTGTAATTAGTGTAAATCAAATATAGTAATTCCTTGTTGTATCTATATAAAAAAACCTCACAAAATCTTGTGAGGTTTTTAATAGTATGTTTTTAGTGGTTTACGCTAAAACCTCTGCAATTTTCTTTCCAATCTCAGCAGGGGAATCAACAACATGAATACCACATGCACGCATTATCTTTTTCTTTGCTTGAGCAGTATCATCACTACCTCCAACAATGGCTCCAGCATGCCCCATTGTACGTCCAGCAGGTGCAGTTTCTCCTGCAATAAAACCAACTACTGGCTTTTTACTTCCACTTTCTTTATACCAATTAGCAGCATCAGCTTCAAGTTGCCCACCTATTTCACCAATCATAACAACAGCTTCAGTTTCTGGGTCATTAATTAATAATTCAACCGCCTCCTTAGTAGTAGTTCCAATAATTGGATCCCCACCAATTCCGATAGCTGTAGTAATTCCTAATCCTTGTTTTACAACCTGATCCGCTGCTTCATAAGTTAATGTTCCTGACTTAGAAACTATACCTACTTTACCCTGCTTGAAAACGAAACCTGGCATAATACCTACTTTTGCTTCCCCAGGTGTAATAACACCAGGGCAGTTTGGACCTATTAACCTACAGTCTTTTCCTTTAATGTAATCTGAAGCTTTAATCATATCCGCTACAGGAATTCCCTCAGTAATAGTAATAATAACTTTTATTCCCGCATCGGCAGCCTCCATAATAGCGTCAGCAGCAAATGCTGGTGGAACAAAAATTATTGTAGTATCTGCTCCAACTTCCTTTACGGCATCTTCAACAGTATTAAATACAGGTTTATCTAAATGTGTCTGACCTCCTTTACCTGGAGTAACACCTCCAACAACATTGGTTCCATATTCAATCATTTGACTAGCATGAAAAGTACCTTCACTACCAGTAAAACCTTGAACTATTATCTTTGAATCTTTATTTACTAAAACGCTCATACGTAAATATTTTGTTTATTCTAAAATTGAAAGGCAAATTTAAATTTTTGCGCTAATTTATTAAAGCATATGCTCATTTATTTTTTTGAGAATATGCTAATTTTTCTATTGTTTTTTTAATAATTCTAAAATTTCAGGTATCTTTTTAATGGCGGCAATTTCTTTATACTTAGATCTGAAGTCATCGGCAGGAATTCCGAAATAACTTTTACCGCCCTCTAAAGATTTACTAACACCCGCTTTGGCTGATATAACGGCTTTGGATCCAATTGTAATACCACTGGTTATTCCTACTTGACCCCAAATGGTAACTTCATCTTCAATAACTACACATCCAGCAACACCAACCTGGGAAGCAATTAAACATTTTTTTCCAATTACAGTGTCATGACCAATTTGAACAAGATTATCTATTTTTGTACCTTCTTTAATTGTAGTATCCCCAGTTACACCTCTATCAATAGTACAATTAGAACCTAAATCAACATAATCTTCTAAAACCACTCTTCCACTTGAAAGCAACCTATCAAATCCTTCCGGTCTTTTTTTATAGTAAAAAGCATTAGCTCCCAAAACTGTTCCAGAATGAATAGTAACGTTATCTCCTAATATAGCATCATCATAAATGCTAACATTGGAGTGAATAACACAATTCTTACCTATAATCACATTATTACCAATAAAACAGTTAGGTTGAATAATTGTTCCTTCTCCAACAACAGCAGTATCTGATATTTGGTTTTTAGCAGGTCTAAAAGGTTTAAAATAGTTAGAAAGTTTATTAAAATCTCTAAAAGGATCATCACTAACCAAGAGCGCCTTGCCTTTTGGGCAATCAACCTCTTTATTAATTAAAACTATTGTTGCTGCTGAATTTAAAGCTTTATCATAGTACTTAGGATGATCAACAAATACTATGTCTCCGGGCTCAACAACATGTATTTCATTCATTCCTAATACCGGAAAATCAGAATCACCAACATACTCGCAATCAATTAATTGCGAAATAGCTTCTAGAGTTTGTGGTTGAGTAAATTTCAATTAAAATTATTCTTTTACACGTTCTTTGTAAGTTCCTTTAGCTGTTTCTACCTTGATTTTGTCACCTTCATTAATAAATAAAGGCACATTAACAGTTGCTCCAGTTTCAACGGTAGCTGGTTTAGTAGCATTAGTAGCAGTATTACCTTTTACACCAGGCTCAGTATGAGTAACTTCAAGAACTACACTAGCAGGCATATCTACAGAAAGAGGCATCCCATCTTCAGAATTAATAAGAACGGTAACCACTTCTCCTTCTTTCATTAGTCCTGGGTTATCTAATGTATTTTTTTGTAATTCAATCTGAGAATAATCTTCCGTATTCATAAAATGAAAGGTCTCACCCTCATTATATAAATACTGAAACTTATGAGTTTCCACTCTTACATCATCTAACTTATGACCTGCCGAAAAAGTATTATCTATAACTTTTCCAGTAGTTACGCTTTTAAGTTTTGTTCTAACAAACGCAGGTCCTTTACCCGGTTTAACATGTAAAAACTCAATTATTTTGAAAATATCATGATTATATCTTATACATAATCCGTTTCTAATATCACTTGTAGTAACCATATTATTAATTTGATTTGAAATATCCTTTCATAATTCCTCGATGTGAATTCTTTATAAACTGAAGAATTTCATCACGTTCTGGTGTTGCTTCCATTTCAGCCTCAATGATACCAGCCGCCTGAGTATTATTATAATTCTTTTGATATAAAATTCTATATATATTCTGCACTTCCCTGATTTTTTCAGTTGTAAAACCTCTTCTTCTTAACCCTACAGAATTAATACCAACATAAGAAAGTGGTTCACGTGCAGCCTTAACAAATGGTGGCACATCTTTTCTAACAAGAGATCCTCCTGTAACAAAAGCATGGTTTCCTACTGATACAAACTGATGAACTGCTGTCATTCCAGCTAAAACAACGTGATTTCCTACATTAATATGTCCAGCTAACGTACTGTTATTTGAAAAAATGCAGTTATCACCCACAATACAATCATGTGCAATATGGCAATATGCCATTATTAAACAATTATTACCAATAACTGTCTTCATTCTATCAGTTGTGCCTCTATTAATAGTAACACATTCTCTAATAGTAACATTATCTCCTATTTCAACCGTAGTATCTTCTCCATTATATTTTAAGTCCTGAGGCATAGCAGAAATAACTGCACCTGGAAATACGCTACAATTTTTTCCAATTCTAGCACCCTCCATTATAGTAACGTTACTACCTATCCAAGTTCCTTCACCTATAACTACATTATTACCTATGGTTGTAAAAGGCTCAATAACAACATTTTTAGCTATTTTGGCTCCAGGATGAACATATGCAAGGGGTTGGTTCATAATTATTTTATTTTAGAAATTTGAGCCATTAATTCTGCTTCTGCACAAAGCTTGCCATTGGCATAGGCATACCCTTGCATGTGACAAATGCCACGACGTATTGGTGTAATTAAAGTACACTTAAAAATTAAAGTATCTCCAGGAGCTACTTTTTGCTTGAATTTAACATTATCCATTTTCATGAAAAATGTCAGATAATTTTCTGGGTCTGGCACCGTACTTAAAACTAAAATCCCACCTGTTTGCGCCATAGCCTCTACTATTAAAACACCAGGCATTACAGGAGCTCCAGGGAAATGCCCTTTAAAAAACTCTTCATTCATTGTTACATTTTTGGTAGCTGTAACATGATTATCACTTAGTTCAAATACTTTATCTATTAATAAAAACGGTTGCCTATGTGGTAACATTGCCATTATTTGGGTAATATCCATTAAAGGCGTTTGATTCAAATCAATGTTCGGCACATTATTACGACGTTCATTTTTAATTATCTTTGAAAGCTTTTTGGCAAACTGAGTATTTACAAAATGCCCAGGCTTGTTGGCTATTACCTTTCCTCTTATACGCGTTTTTACTAAGGCTAAATCTCCTAGTACATCAAGTAATTTATGCCTAGCTGCTTCATTAGGATGATGCAATGTTAAATTATCTAATATACCGTTAGGCTTAACTGCTATAGAATCTTTTTTGAAAGCTACTTTCAGCTTTTCCATAGTTTCTGGAGACAACGCCTTATCAACATATACAATAGCATTATTTAAATCTCCTCCTTTTATTAAACCATGCTCTAGAAGCATTTCAATTTCATGCAAAAAACTAAAAGTTCTTGAATCAGAAATATCTTGTTTGAAATCAGATATCTTGTTTAAAGTCGCATTTTGTGTTCCCAACACCTTAGTGCCAAAATCTACCATTGTGGTAATTTGATATTCCTTTGCTGGCATCACTAAAATTTCACTACCTGATTCTTCATCTGTATAGGAAACAATATCTGTAACTTCAAACTCCTCCCTAACTGCATCAAGTTCAACTATTCCAGCATTTTCAATAGCCTCGACAAAAAACTTTGATGACCCATCCATAATAGGAGGTTCAGAGGCATTTAACTCAATAAGAACGTTATCTATATCCATTCCTATCAAAGCCGCAAGCACATGTTCTGAAGTTTGAATAGCAACGCCATTTTTTTCTAAGCATGTTCCACGTTGGGTACTCGTAACATAATTAGCATCAGCTTCAATAACAGGTTCTCCTTCAAGGTCAACTCTTTTAAACGCAAAACCAAAATTTGCAGGTGCCGGCGTAAATGTTAAAGTAACATCCTTTCCCGTATGCAAACCAACTCCTGTTAGGGAAATCTCCTTTCCAATAGTTTTTTGTTTAATATCTGTATTTATTATTCCCATTTATTTTTCTCTAAATCATTTATATTTTTAACAATCTTAGGTAAGTTCTTAAAATGCACATAAGATTTATTATAATCAGAATAAGGCAATGCAGGAGAACCTTGAAGTACCTCATTATCTCTTACATTTCTACCAATTCCAGACTGAGCCTGAATTTTAACATTATCTCCAATTGTAATATGACCAACAATACCAACTTGACCTCCTATTTGACAGTTCTCTCCTATTTTTGTTGAACCCGCAATACCTGTTTGAGCAGCTATTACCGTATTTTTACCTATTTCAACATTGTGAGCTATTTGAATTTGATTATCCAATTTCACTCCTCTTCTTATAACAGTTGAACCTAATGTAGCCCTATCAATAGTTGTTGCAGCACCTACATCTACAAAATCTTCCAAAATCACATTACCAATTTGCGGTACTTTTTTGTATTCACCCTTTTCATTTGGAGCAAAACCAAAACCGTCAGCACCTATAATAGCACCAGAATTAATTACACAGTTATTACCAATTATAGTTTCGGAATAAATTTTTGCGCCAGAAAAAATCACAGAATCACTACCAATTTTTACATTATCACCAATATAACTGTTTGGGAATATTTTCACGTTATCACCAATAGTCACATTTTCACCAATATATGCAAATGCCCCTAAATAGATGTTCTCTCCATATATAGCAGAATCAGAAATAAAAATTGGTGACTCAATTCCTGTTTTATTATTTTTCACCTCATTGTAATACTCTAACAATTTTGAAAATGCCTTATAAGCATCTTCTACTTTAATTAAAGTAGTATCTATTTCGTTTTCAGGAATAAAGGTTTTATTAACTATAGTAACGGTAGCCTTGGTTGTATAGATATGCGATGTGTATTTGGGGTTTGCTAAAAATGTTAAAGAACCCGCCGTTCCTTCTTCAATTTTAGATAGCTTGGATACTTCAGCTTCCGGGTTACCTACTATATCGCCTTCAAGAATACCGGCTATTTGTTGTGCTGTAAATTTCACACTTTAAAATTTGATTGTTTTAGTTTAGTAGCGCAAAAATAGGAAAAATGTGCTAAAGTTTTTTATACTTAAAATCTATTTCAAAATTAATGGCTTAAACGTAAATTTTCTTTAGGAAAACAGATATAATATTTGGTTACGGGTTTTGACAAAGCTTTTAAATTAAGCTGATCTGAAGCTTTTACGATATCTACTATTTTTCCAGACTTATATAAAATATTGATTTGTTTATGGTTTAATTGATAAGCTTGATTAGAAATACTACCTTTAAAAACAAAATATTTTGCCTCTTCCTCAGTTATTCCATATTCTTCAACTAAATTCTCTATATGTCTTTTCAGGTTTTCAGGTTTTATTTTTTTCTTTTTAACTTTTATACTTAATAAATTTCTATTTATAATCATTTCGCTTAAGTTACTGAGAACAAAATCTTCATCTTTCTGCCAATGCTTCATTGCAGAAATAATATCATAATCATCAAGTCTAGAAAACACTTCCAAGGTTTTATCACCAAAATTATCAATGGAAATTTTATTATCTAAGAAATACATAAGCGGTTCACTAGCATATAGTTTTCTTCCCATATCATGAAGTTCTTTAGCGCGCTTTAAAACTCTTATTAGCAGCTGTTCAGCCGCTAATCCTGTTTTATGCAAATATACCTGCCAATACATTAATCGTCTCGCTACAATAAATTTTTCCACACTGTATATTCCCTTTTCTTCAACCACTAATTCACCATCAATCACATTTAGCATGGTGATTAAACGTTCACTATTAATATTTCCTTCAGCAACCCCAGTATAAAAGCTATCACGCTTTAAATAATCTGCTCTATCCATATCTAATTGGCCAGAAATTAACTGACATAGAAAGTTTCTATGGTATTCACCTTTGAATATTTTAATAGACAGCGTTAAAGTTCCGTTAAATTCTTTATTTAAACGTTCCATAAAAAAAAGTGAAATTTCCTCATGAGAAACATTGTTTACAATACTATGTTCCATGGCGTGAGAGAAAGGACCATGACCAATATCATGCAATAAAATGGCAACATATAACGCATTTTCTTC